>JAHWKQ010000006.1 GCA_019347785.1 Actinomycetota bacterium | reverse complement strand
ATCTCGACCTTGTCGAACTGGTGCACCCGGAAGATGCCGCGGGTGTCCTTGCCGTAGGTCCCCGCCTCGCGGCGGAAGCAGGTCGAGAAGCCCGCGTAGCGCAGCGGCAGGTCCTCCGGCGCAAGGATCTCGTCCATGTGCATGCCCGCCAGCGGGACCTCGCTGGTCCCCACCAGGTACAGCTCGTCGTGCGGCACGCGGTAGAGCTGGTCGGCGCCGCCGGGCAGGAAGGCGGTGCCGAACAGAGCCTCCTCGCGGGTCAGCACGGGGGGCACGACGGGAGTGAACCCCGCCGCCACGAGCCGCTCCAGGGAGAAGCGCACGAGCGCGAGCTCCAGCCAGACCGCGTCGCCCAGCAGGTAGGCGAAGCGGCTGCCGGAGACCTTCACGGCGCGCGGGATGTCGATCAGGCCCAGGTCCTCGCCGATCTCCACGTGGTCACGGGCCGGGAAGTCGAGCCGAGGCGGCTGCCCGAAGCGCGCCACCTCGACCGCGTCCTCCTCGCGGACGCCGTCGGGAACCGCCGGGTGGGGCAGGTTGGGGATGCGGGCCAGCGCGGCGGCGAGGCGCTGCTCCGCCTCCACCTGAGCGGGCTCCAGCTTGCCCAGCTCCGCGGACACCTGGCGCACCTCGTCGATCAGCCCGGCGCGCTCGCCGGGGGCGGCCGCGCCGACCCGCCGGGAGTCCTGCCGTTGCCGGGCGCGCAGCTCGTCGACGCGGGTGACCAGCGCCCGGCGTTCCTCGTCGAGGCGGCGCAGGCCCTCCACGGCCTCGGCGTCGACGCCGCGCCGCGCCAGCGCCGCCGCGACCGGACGGGGGTCGTCGCGCAGCGAGCGGATGTCGATCATGACCGGCGGAGGCTAGCAGCGGCCGGGGGCTATCCCGGTCCGCGCAGCTCGCCGACCGCCTCGAGCGCGACGAGCACGCCGACGATGACGAACACGAAGGCCGCGCCCAGCTGCAGCCAGGCGGGGTCCACGACGCGCAGCAGCGCCTGGCCGACCACGACGGCGGCGACGGTGGACGCCACCAGGGCCAGGCTGGCCCCGAGGACCACGCTCAGGGCCGGGCTGCCGCTGGCGGTGAACGACATGACGGCCAGCTGCGTCTTGTCCCCCAGCTCGGCCAGGAACAGCGCCGCGAACACCGTGGCGATGGTCCGCAGGTCCATGTCGGGCGGTCTCCTCAGTCGTCTGGGCGCGGCTGGTCGGCGCGGCCCGCGGTGACGCGCTCCAGCAGGGCGGCGTACCACGACGCCGCCCGGGCGTAGGCCTCGTCGGAGTCGGCCGGCCGGGGCGGGTCATGGAGGCCGTCCGCGCGCGGGTAAGAGCCGAGCACGCGCAGCTGGGCCACGTGCCGGTGCACCCCCCGCAGGGTCTCGCCGACACGGGCGTCGCCGATGTGCCCGGCGCAGTCGATGAAGATGCAGTACTCGCCCAGCTGCTGCTTGGTGGGGCGGGACTCGATCTTCGTCAGGTTGATGCCCCGCAGGGCGAACTCGTCCAGGATCCGCAGCAGCAGCCCGGGCCTGTCCTCGCCGAAGAAGACGACCAGGGAGGTCTTGTCACGCTCCGTCGGCGGCGCCATGCCGGTGCCGAGGGTGACGAAGCGCGTCGTGTTGCCGGCGTGGTCCTGCACGTCGGCCGCGAGCACCCACAGCCCGTAGCGCTCCCCGGCGAAGCTGGGTCCCAGGGCGGCCTCCGCGTCGGTCGTCTCGGCCACGTGGCGCGCGGCGTCGGCGGTCGAGGTGGCCGCCTCCAGGGCGGCCCCCGGCAGGTGGCGCGCGAGCCACCCGCGGCACTGCGCCAGGGCGTGGGGTTGGCTGCGCACCACCTTGACGTCATCCAGGGCCACCCCGGGGCGGGCCAGCAGGCTCATCGAGATGGGCAGGAGCACCTCGCCGCGGATGCTCACTCCCGGCGGGCCGAACGCCAGGGTGTCCAGGGTCAGGTTCACCGACCCCTCGATGGAGTTCTCGATGGGCACGACACCGAGGTCGACGCCGCGGGTCCGCACCGCCTGGACGACCTCCTCGATCGTCGGCAGGGGGCGGCGCCGGGTCCCCGGGGCGGCGCGGCGGGCGGCTTCGGACGTGAACGTGCCCTCCGGCCCGAGGAACGCTACGACGGGAGCGGTCGCCACGCGTCGCTCAGGCGCTCGCGCGCGCGGGAGCCGCCGGTCCGGAGGGGTTGGGCCGGCGGCCGGCCCGGGCCCGGGCGAGCGTGATCGCCTCCCGCTCCTCGCCGCTCAGGTCGTGGCTGGATTCCCCGCGCATGACCGGCTTGGCGAACACGCGGGACTCGGCCCGGCCGTTGATGGCCGTGACCACCACCCCGTCCCCGCGCTCGTCGACCAGCGCCGTCGAGAACGACAGGAGCCCGCCCACGCCGTCGAAGGCGTCGTAGCGCACGAGCCCGGTCCCGCTGAGGGCGTTGCGGGCCAGGCCCCGCAGCAGGAAGGACTGCTCCTCGAGCCGCTCGAGCTGGACGCGCATCTGGTCCTGCGCCCGCAGATAGCGCTGCAACTGCGCCAGCCCGTCGTCGCGGGCGAGCACCCGGACGGCGCGGCGCGCGCGGCGGAGCCCGCCGAGCGCGACGGCGGCCAACATCAGCGCGACGACGGCGACGATGCTGGCCGCCACCACCAGCAGGGCTTGCAGCTCCGGTCCCGGTGTCACCTGGCTTCTGGCCTCCCACCCGGCTCCGAGGCGAGCCGGGGCCGGGGACTAGCTCGCACAGGCTACGCCTCCAGAAAACAGCCTAAAACCACCCATTTTTGCCATACTGTGCAAAGCAGGCGGCGATCACACAATGATCCCCAGCGAGACGCATGGCGATCGGCACACGCGTACGTCACCCGATGGTCGGAGCCGAGCGGATGGACGCACAGCCCCATCCACAGCCGGGGGTCGCCCCGCGACCCCGGTGGGCGTCGTGGGCGTCGCCTCTGCAGCTGTACATCGCGCTCGTCGTCGTCACGGCCCTCGGCATGATCGCGGCCTACGCTCGCGTCGACTCCCCCGCCGCTCGCCCGCCCTGGGCCGACGTGATGGTCTTCGCCGCCCTGGTGGTGCTGGGCGAGCTGTTCCCGTTGAAGGTGGCACGCCGTCGCGAGGCCGGCGAGGTGACCATCTCCTCGCCCTTCACCTACGCACTGCTGCTGACGGTGGGGGCGACCTTCGCCATCGTCGCGCAGGCGGTCGGCTGCATCGTGGCCGACTGGGCCCAGCACAAGCCCTGGCAGCGGATCGCCTTCAACGCCGCCGAGTACAGCGTGTCGCTGGCCGCCGGGGCCGCCGTGCTGCAGCTGCTCAACGGGGGGGAGCTGCTCCTGGCCGACCGGAGCCTGCGCCTGGGCCACCTGGCGATCATCGTCGTGTCCGGGGCCGCCTTCCTGCTCACCAATCACCTGCTCATGGGCATGTTGTTCCACCTCGACCAGGGCGTCGGCGTACCGGCTCACTTCCGGCGGGACTTCCTGTTCGACCTGTCGACGACGGGCGTGCTGCTGACGCTGTCCCCTCTGGTCGTGGTCGGGGCGCGGGAGAACCTCGCCCTGCTGGTGTTCCTGCTCATCCCCGTCGCGGCGATCCAGCGCTCGGCCCGGCTGTCGATGGAGAAGGAGCACGAGGCGCTGCACGACGAGCTGACCGGCCTGGGCAACCGCGCGGCCGTGCACGCCTGGCTCAACCAGGCCGTCGAGGAGGCCGAGGACACCGGACGCGCGGTGGCCGTGGTCATCGTCGACCTCGACCGCTTCAAGGACGTCAACGACACGCTGGGCCACCACATCGGCGACCTGCTGCTGATGCGGGTGGCCGAGCGGCTGCGCGCCGTCTCCGGCGACGGCGCGGCCGTCGGGCGCCTGGGTGGCGACGAGTTCGCGATCGTGCCGGGCGGGCACGCCGACCGCGCCGGCGCCGAGCAACTCGCGGGCCGCGTCGTGGGCGCGCTGGAGGAGCCGGTCGTCATCCAGGGCTTCTCCCTGGCCTGCGCGGCAAGCATCGGCGTGGCCGTCCACCCCCAGCACGGGGCGGACGCCAACCCGCTGCTGCAGCACGCCGAGATCGCGATGTCGCTGGCCAAGGAGCACCGCAGCCGATGGGAGGTCTACAGCCCGCAGCGCGATCGGCACAGCCGGCGCGCCCTGACGCTCGTCGCCCACCTGGGCCAGTCGATCGCCTCCGGTCAGCTGCGCCTGCACTACCAGCCCCAGGCCGACGTGGCCAGCGGCCGCATCGTAGGACTGGAGGCCCTGCTGCGCTGGCAGCACCCCCAGCTGGGGCTGGTGCTTCCCGACGAGTTCATCCCGCTGGCCGAGCGGACGACGCTCGTGGGCGCCCTGACCCGTCACGTGCTGGACCGGGCGCTGGCCCAGGCCGTGGGCTGGCGCGACGCGGGGTTCCGGATCCGTCTGGCCGTGAACGTGTCCGCCCAGAACCTGTACGACGTGCGCTTCCCCGACAGCGTCGCCGAGCTGCTGGGAGGCCGTGGCCTGGAGGCGTCGGCGCTGGAGCTGGAGATCACCGAGAGCACCGTGATGGCCGATCCGGAGCGCGCCATGGGGGTGCTGGCGATGCTCGACCGGATGGGGGTGTCGCTGGCGATCGACGACTTCGGGACCGGCTACTCGTCGCTGGCCTACCTCAAGCAACTGCCGGTCCGCACGCTGAAGGTCGACAAGTCGTTCGTCACAGGCCTGGCCGACGACGAGGACGACGCGGTCATCCTGCAGTCCACGATCGACCTCGCCCGCAACCTGGGCCTTTCCGTCTGCGCCGAGGGCGTCGAGAGCGTCGCGGTGTGGGACCGCCTGGCCGAGCTGGGCTGCGACGTCGCCCAGGGCTTCTTCATCGCCAGGCCGATGCCCGCCGAGGACTTCGCCCGCTGGCTGCGCGACCACCACGCGGCGCCCGCCGGTGCGGCCGTCCGCCGCCGCCGCATCCCGGTATGACCCTCCTGGTCGTGCCGGTGCTGCTGATCGCCCTGTCGGTCCCCCTGCTCGGCGGGCGTCTCACGGCGCTGGCCGGGCTCCGTCTCCGGTGGACGCCCGCGCTGCTGGGCGCGCTGGCCGTGCAGGTCGTCGTGCTGTGGCTGGCGCCCGACTGGCCCGACGCCGTGCTGGCCATCGGCCATGTGGCCTCCTACGGGTGGGCGGCGGCGTTCCTGGGCGCCAACCGCCACGTGCCCTGGCTGTGGCTGATCGGCCTCGGGGGCCTGTCCAACCTCGCGGCCATCGCCGCGAACGGCGGGCGGATGCCGGCCTCGCCGGCGGCGCTTGACGCCGCGGGGCTGCCACCGCCCGAGGGCTTCTCGAACTCGGCGGAGGTGGCCCACGCCAAGCTGGCCTTCCTCGGGGACGTACTCGCCACGCCATCCGGTCTGGGGCCGTTCAGCAACGTCTTCAGCCCCGGCGACGTCTGCCTGGTGGTCGGCGCCGGGCTGGCGCTGCACCGCGTCTGCGGCTCCCGGCTGGGCGCCCGCCGCGAGGTGACGCCGAGCGGCTGACCTGCGGGCTTGTCGCCGGCTCCCTGGCCCCATACCGTCGTTCCCCTGCGAGGGAGGCGGGAATGTCACCGCTGCGCGCGTGCGCGCGAGCTCTGATCACCGCAGTGCTCGCCGTGGCGGCGGTCGCCGGCGGCTGGCCCGCGGGCGTGGCACAGCCTCCACGGGCGACCGCCGTGGAGGACCCTCTGCTCGTCGCCGCCCGCCGCCCCCCCACCATTCGCCTGGGCGACCACGGCGTCCGGGTGCGGCGGGTGCAGCGACGGCTCGTGCAGCTGCGCTTCGACCCCGGGCCGGTCGACGGGGCGTACGGGCCCAAGACGCGCACGGCGGTGTGGGCGTTCCAGAAGTCCCAGCGGCTGCCGGTCGACGGCGTGGTGGGGCCCCGCACGCGCCGGAGGCTGGCCCACCCCCGCAGAATCGGCCCGGCCAGCTCGTCGCGCCGACCCAACCGCATCGAGATCGACAAGCGCCGACAACTGATGCTGCTGTGGCGCAACGGGCGGCTGCGGCTCGCCACGCACATCTCTACCGGCACGGGACGGCGCTACTGCCACCGGGGGCACTGCGAGCGGGCGGTCACCCCCATCGGCCGCTACCGCGTCTTCCGCCGCATCCGCGGCTGGCGTCGGGCGCCGCTGGGGCTCCTGTTCAACCCGCTGTACTTCAACGGCGGCATCGCCGTGCACGGCGCACGCAGGGTCCCGCACCGACCCGCGTCGCACGGTTGCGTGCGCGTACCGCTGCACATCGGCCGCTACCTGCCGCGGCTGGTCCCGCCAGGGATGCACGTCCGCGTCACCGCCGCGCAGCGCGGGTAGGCCGCGCGGAGGGCGGCCACACGAGCCGGGCGTATCGTCGCCGGCCCCTGGGAACCATGCGGCCCGACCAAGGAGGACCCATGTTGCGCAGGCTGATGGGCATGGCCGCGAGGAGCGCATCGAAGGGCGCCGGCGGCAAGCCGGCGAGGCGCCGGGCCCGCCCGCCCAGGACACCGAAGGGCGAGGCGGCGCGCGCGGCGAAGCGGGCTGGCAAGAAGCTGTAGGCGCCGACTCGCGGGCGGCCGGATGGCCACCGCCGCGGGGCCGCGTCCCGCTGGTGGGCGAGGGGGGACTTGAACCCCCACAGCCATACGGCCACAGACACCTGAAGCCTGCGCGTCTACCAATTCCGCCACTCGCCCGAGTGCCAGCGGATTCTACCAGCGGCCCCGGGGGCGGGCGATCCGAGTGCCCGCCCGGACAGGGCGCGCCCAACTTCGCTTTCGCGGTCGTGCATAGACTGACCAGGGACTCCCACCCATGAGCGATCGCAAGGAAGTGTCACCAGCGCATGGGCATCCTGCGCGACTTCGAACACCGCCTCGAGGGGGCCGTCGAGGGCTTCTTTGCCCGGGCCTTCAGGTCGAACCTGCAGCCGGTCGAGCTGGCCAAGGCCATCCAGCGGTACGCGGCCAACTACCGGCAGGTCGACTACAACGGCGTCGTCGTCCCCAACTCGTACCGCTTCACGCTCGCGCCCGACGACCTGCAGCGCTTCAGCGGCTTCCACGAGTCGCTGCAGCGGGAGTTGGCCGACGTCGTGCGGCGCACCGCGCAGGAGCACGGGTGGCGCCTGCGCGGCCGAGTCGCCGTCACCGTGCAGTCGCGCGACGGCGTCGGGGTGGGGACCTACGAGCTGCAGGGCCGCGTCGACTCGTCCGGCGCACCCGAGCCGGAGGCGTCCGCGGCCGAGCCCGAGGAGGCGGCCCCCCCGGCGCAGCCCGCGGGCGGGGCCGGCTCCACCCGCGTGCTGCCGACGACCCGGACGGCGTTCGTGGACGTCCGCGGCGGCTCCGAGCACGGCCGTCGCTTCGAGGTCACCGGTCCGGCCCTGCTCGGGCGCCTGCCGGAGTGTGACATCACCCTGGCGGATGCGTCCGTGTCGCGCCGCCACGCGCGCATCGACCACCGTGACGGCAGCTGGGTCATCGAGGACCTGGGCTCGACGAACGGGATGCGTGTCAACGACGCCGCCGTCGGCCGCGCCCGCCTGCGCGACGGGGACCGCATCGAACTGGGAAGCGTGGGCCTGGCCTTCTCCGTCGAAGGCTGAACCCGTGCAGTCGGTCGTGCTGACGCTGCTGCAGGCGGGGTTCCTCCTGCTGTTGTACCTGTTCCTCGCCCGGGCGGTCCGCGCGGTCTGGCGCGACGTGGTCCGCGGCCGGCCCCCGCCCGTGCCCGCGCAGGCCCCGGCGCCCGCCGCACAGCCGTCCCGGGCCAGGGACGACGCCGGGGCCCCATCGCCGGCACCCGCCTCCGCGGCGCCCGTACGGCGGGCGCGACGGGGGGCGCCGGCCGAGCTCGTCGTGCACACCGGGGGCAGGCCACGCGTCGTGCGACTGGAGGGCGGGGAGGTCGTGTTCGGCCGGGCCGCGGACGCGACCGTGTCGCTGTCCGACCAGTACGCCAGCGAGCGTCACGCCCGGGTGTACCAGCACGACGGCCAGTGGTTGGTCGCCGACCTGGGCTCCACCAACGGCACCTTCCTCAACCGGGCCCGGGTGACGGCCCCCACGCCGATCAGCCCCGGGGACCAGCTGGGCATCGGCGAGACCCTCGTGCAGGTACGCCGGTGACGAGCGGGACGAGCGACCTGCGGCTGACCGCCTCGGCGCGGAGTGACCGCGGCCGGGTCAGGGAGGGAAACGAGGACAGCCTCTACGTGGGCACCAGCGTGTTCGCGGTCGCCGACGGCATGGGCGGGCACGTCGCCGGCGAGGTCGCCTCGGAAACCGCCCTCACGCCGCTCGCCGACCTCGACGGGCGAGAGCTCGCCGACGAGGAGGAGGCGTCCCGGGCGCTGGCCGAGGCGATCGACACCGCCAACGGGCTGGTCGTCGAGCGGGCCGCGCAGAATCCCGACTACCGGGGCATGGGCACGACCCTGACCGCCGTCCTGGTGCGTCAGGGCAGGCTGCACCTGGCCCATGTGGGGGACAGCCGGGCGTACCTGCTGCGCCGCGGCGAGCCGATCGTCCAGCTCACGACCGACCACACGCTCGTCGAGCAGCTCGTCCGCGAGGGACGTCTCAGCCGGGCCGAGGCCGCGACCCACCCCCAGCGCAGCGTCATCACCCGGGCGGTCGGGGTGGAGCCGCGCGTGCAGGTCGATTCGCTCCCGCCGACGGAGCTGCAGCCCGACGACCAGGTCCTGCTGTGCTCCGACGGGCTCACCGGACCGGTCGACGACGACGAGATCGCGCGCATCCTCCACGAGGACCCGGACGCCGACAGCGCGTGCCAGGCCCTGGTCGACGCCGCGAACGCAAACGGCGGCCCGGACAACATCACCGTCGTGCTGCTGCGCGCCGAGCCGGGCGCCGGTGACGGCCCCGGCGGCGGGCGCCGGGTCCCGGCGGCCGCCGCTCCGCGGCCGGACCACGACCTGGTGCCCGACGCGGCCTCCCCGGACGGGAAGGCCGTGCCCGGGGACGGCCACGCCCGGGGACCCGCCGCAAGCCCCCTGCGGGTGGCCGCGGCCGCCCTGGTGGTCATCGCGGCGCTGACGGCGGTGGGCGGCGCGGGCGTGTGGGTGCTGTCCCGCTCGTGGTTCGTCAGCGACCTGGACGGGTCGGTCGCCATCTTCCGCGGCGTCGATCAGGAGGTGGCCGGAATCGCCCTGTCGCGCCTGGCCGAGAAGACCGACCTGCGCACCGCCGAGCTGCCCCCCTTCCGCCGCCGCCGCCTGGCCCAGGGCATCGAGGCGACCTCGCGGGAGGATGCCCGCCAGGTGGTGGACGACCTGCGCCCTCCGCCGGAGCCCCCCGCACCCCCCCAGCGGTCCGGCCCGTCACGACCCGGGACTTCGCCGACGAGGCTCCGGTGAGGCTGCGGCGCGCCGTCGACCCGGGCGTCCGGGCCGTACGGGCCCGGTCGAACACCGAACTGCGCCTGCTCGCGCTGGCCGTGCTCGTCGTGCTGTGCGCCTACGCGCTGGTGAGCCTGTCCCAGGAGGAAGCGCTGCCGGGCGACCTTCCCGTCTACGCCGGCACGCTGGCGGCGATGGCGGTCGGCGCCCACCTGTGCTCCCGCCGGCTGGCCCCGGGGGCCGACCCCCTGCTGTTGCCGCTGGCCTTCCTGCTCAACGGCCTCGGCCTGGCCATGGTCCGCCGCATCCAGTTCGCCTACGCGGCCGAGGACCCGGGCACACCGGCGCTGGGCCCCGCCCAGACGGTGTGGACGGTCGTGGGCCTCGTCGCCTTCTGCCTGACCCTGGCCGTGGTGCGCGACACCCGTGTCATGGACGGCTATCGCTACCTGATCGGCGCGTGTGCCCTGGCCCTGCTCGTGCTGCCGCTCGTGCCCGGCCTGGGCTACAGCGTCCGCGGGGCGCAGCTGTGGGTGCGTCTGGCCGGTTTCACGGTGCAGCCCGCCGAGTTCGCCAAGATCGGCCTGACGGTCTTCTACGCGAGCTACCTGGCGGAGAAGCGGGCCCTGCTGTCGGAGGCCACCAGCCGCGTCGGGCCGCTGCTCATCCCGCCGGCGCGAGCCTTCGGCCCGCTGCTCGTCGCCTGGCTCGCGAGCCTGGCCGTGCTGGTCCTGCAGAGCGACCTGGGGCTGTCGCTGCTGTTCTTCGGCGGGTTCATCCTCCTGCTGTACGTGGCCACCGGCCGGGTGGCCTACCCGATCCTGGGGACGCTGCTGTTCGCCGCGGGCGGCCTGTTCGCGTGGTCGACGCTGGACCACGTCCGCCTTCGGATCGCGATCTGGCTCGACGTGTGGAGCCTGCCCGACGAGGGCTACCAGCTGGCGCAGTCGCTGTTCGCCCTGGGCACCGGCGGGGTGCTGGGCGTCGGCTGGGGCCAGGGCCGGCCGGACTTCATCCCGGACGTGCACACCGACTTCATCTTCTCCGCCTTCGGCGAGGAGGCGGGCCTGGTGGGCACGACGGCGCTGCTGCTGTGCTACTTCCTGATCGTGGGACGCGGCTTCGCCGCGTCCCTGCGGTGCCGCAGCGACTTCGAAACCCTCCTGGGCGCCGGCCTCACGATCCTGTTCGGCCTGCAGGTCTTCGTCATCCTCGGCGGCGTCACCCGCCTCATCCCCCTGACCGGCCTCACGCTGCCGTTCGTCTCCTACGGCGGCTCGTCGCTGGTGGCCAACTATGTGCTCATCGCCTTGCTCCTGCGGCTGTCGGCCAACCAGCCCGCGCGCCCCCCACGCAGGGCGGCTGCGGCCACGAGAGCGGCGGGGTCCGCGTGAGCCGGCAGGTCCGCCGTGTCGCGGCCGGGCTGTTCGCGCTGTTCGGCGCCCTGTTCCTCAACCTGAACTATGTGCAGGTCCTGCAGGCGGGCGAGCTGGCCGACCACCCGCGCAACGCCCGGGCCATCATCCGCGAGTACGAGGTGCAGCGGGGCTCGATCCTGGCCCGGTCCGGCGAGCAGCCCGTCGAGGTCGCCCGCTCCGTGGAGACCGACGACGCGCTGCGCTTCCTGCGCCGCTATCCCCAGGGGGAGCTATTCGGGCATGTGACCGGCTTCTCCTCGCTGGTGTACGGCGACACCGAGATCGAGGCGATCTTCGATGAGCAGCTGGGCTCGGGGGGGCGACAGCGCTTCGTGCACAGCATCACCGACCTGCTGGCGGGTCGGGAGGAGACCGGCGACGACGTCGTCAGCACCATCCGCACGTCCGTGCAGCGGGCCGCCGCCGCCGGCCTGGGCGGGCGCAAGGGATCCGTTGTGGCGCTGGACCCGCGCAACGGCGAGATCCTGGCGCTGTGGTCGTCGCCCCCGTACGACCCCAACACGCTGTCCAGTCACGACCCCGACCGCATCCGGGCCTACTGGCGTCAGTTGGAGGCCGATCCGGACGACCCGTTGGTGAACCGCGCGATCCGCAGCCTGTACCCGCCGGGGTCGACGTTCAAGATCGTCACGGCCGCCTCCGCACTGCGCGAAGGCGTCAGCCCCGACACGACGTTCCCCGACCCCACCGAGCAGCCGCTGCCCAACACCACGGCCACCATCGGCAACTTTGGCGGCGGCACCTGCAACGGCGGGGCCCCGATCTCCTTCAGCCAGGCCCTGACCGTGAGCTGCAACACCACCTTCGCCCAGCTCGGCCTTCGGATCGGCGACCGCGCCCTCGTCGAGCAGGCCCGCCAGTTCGGCCTCAACCGCTCCTGGGAGCTGCAGATGCCGGCGGTGGCGACCAGCGCCATCCCGCCTGACCTGGACCCCGCCGAGGTCGCCCAGAGCGCGATCGGTCAGCGCGACGTGCGCGTCACGCCGCTGCAGGTCGCCGTGATCTCGGGGGCCATCGCCAACGGCGGGCGGCTCATGACCCCACGGATCGTCAAGCGCGTGGAGGACTTCGGCGGCGGCGTCGTCGAGAAGTTCCCACCCGAGCCGCTGGCGCTGGACGGCGACGCGCGCGCGGTCAGCCAGGACGTCGCGGCCACCCTCCGGGAGATGATGACCTCCGTCGTCACGTCCGGGACCGCCACGGGGGCGCAGCTTCCCGGGGTCACCGTCGCGGGCAAGACCGGCACCGCCGAGACCGGCACCAACGAGCCCCCGACCGTGTGGTTCACCGGCTTCGCCCCCGCGGAGGACGCGCGCGTCGCGGTGGCCGTGGTGCTCGAGGAGGGCGGCGGCCTGGGCGAGGCGGCGACGGGCGGGGCGGTCGCCGCGCCGATCGGCGCCCAGGTGATCCAGGCCGCCCTCGCGGCCGAGGAGTGACCGACCATGGACGAGACCACCCCGTTGGGTAGCGCGGACCGCCGGGTGCTGGCGGGACGCTACGCGCTGCGCGGGCCACTGGGCACGGGCGGCATGGCCGAGGTGCACCTGGGCCACGACCGGGTGCTGGAACGCGACGTGGCGATCAAGGTGATGCACGACCACCACGCCCAGGACCCGACGTTCGTGGCCCGCTTCCGCCGTGAGGCCCAGGCCGCCGCCCGCCTCAGCCACCCCAACGTCGTCGCCGTCTATGACACCGGCGAGGACGACGGCCGGCCCTTCATCGTCATGGAGTACGTCGCGGGCCCCAGCGTGGCGGACCTGCTGGCCGGCGGGGACGTCCCGCCCGACCGCGCCGTGGAGATCGCCGACGAGGCGGCCCGCGGCCTGCACTACGCCCACGACCGTGGCCTGGTCCACCGTGACGTCAAGCCGGGCAACATCCTGGTCGCCGACGACGGGCGGGTGAAGGTCGCCGACTTCGGCATCGCCCGGGCGGTGAGCTCGGAGACACTCACACAGACCGCGACCGTGCTCGGCACCGCCGCGTACATCGCACCGGAGCAGGCGCGCGGCGACCCCGTCGACCGTCGCACCGACGTCTACGCGCTGGGGTGCGTGCTCTACGAGATGCTCACGGGCCGCCAGCCGTTCGGTGGCGAATCGGCGGTCGCCGTGGCCTACCAGCACATCTCCCAGCCGCCGACCCCACCGTCGCAGCTGGACCCCTCGCTCTCGGAGGACCTCGAGGCGGTGGTGCTCAAGGCGATGGCCAAGGACCCGGCCGACCGCTACCAGTCCGCCAGGGACCTGCACCTGGACTTGCGCCGGGTCCTGGCGGGCAGCGCGGTCGCGGCGCCGGTGGGCGCCGCCTACGCCGCGACGCAGGCCCTGTCGCCCGACAGCGCGGGCGAGACCGAGGTGCTGCGGCCTGCCACCGCCACCCGCCGCCTGGAGCCCCCTGAGGAGGAGCGGCCGCGGCGCCGATGGATCCCGCTGCTCGTCGCGCTGCTCGCGCTCGCCCTCCTGGGCCTCGGCGCGTGGCTCCTGCTGGGCGACGTGGTGGGGACGGAGGTGCGCGTGCCTGACCTGGCCGGGGAGCCGAGTGACGCCGCGCGGGCCAGGCTCCGCAGGCTGGGGCTGGAGCCGCGGGCCGGCGACCGGGTCTCCAGTGACGAGTTCGGCGTCGACGAGGTCGTGCGGACGCGCCCGGACGCCGGCTCGCGCGTGGAGGAGGGCAGCGTCGTGCGACTCGACGTGAGCTCCGGACCGGCCACCGTGGACGTGCCCGAGGTCGAGGGCCTTTCCCAGGACGACGCCCGCGCTGCGCTGGAGGGTGCCGAGCTGGTCGTGGACCGGATCGTCCAGACGCCGAGCGACGGCTTCGACCAGGGCGTGGCCGTCGACTCCGACCCGGACGCCGGCGCGGAGGTGGAGGAGGGCACCGGGGTGACGCTCGTCGTGTCGTCGGGGCCGGCGACCTTCACCCTGCCGCGGGTCGTCGGCCTGGGCGAGGACGAGGCGCGCACGGCGCTCGAGACCGCCTGCGAGGACGAGGCGCCATGCGTGTCCGTCCACCTCAGCCGCGTGTTCGACGACCAGTACGCCCAGGGCGTGGTGCTGGCGCAGGAGCCCGCCGGCGACACGCAGGTCGAGGTCGGTTCGACGGTCTCCATCGTCGTGTCGCGGGGACCGGAGTCCGAGCCGACGCCCACGGCCGAGGAGGAGGAGCCGGCGACCACGCCGGATGAGGAACAGCCCGCCCCCCAAGAAGAGAATCCGAACGACGAGGAACGGGCGAAGGAGGCTGAGGAGGCCGCCTCCGAGCGGGCCGAGAAGGCCGCTTCCGAACGAGCCAAGCGCGAGAAGCAGGCACGCGAGGCGCGACAGAATGCCCGAGAGGAGGCGCGGAAGGCGCGCGAGGACGCCGCCAAGGAGGGCGGCCAGGCGGGCGGGGGCTAGCCGAGCACCGGGTCGGTGAGGGCCCGGGCGGCGGCCAGACCGCTCAGCGCCGCCCCCTCGACACGGGCGCCGCCGAACGCGTCGCCGGCGAAGACCACCGCCGGCGCCACGCCGCCGTCGGGGCGGACCACGAAGGCCCGCTCGGGGTGGCGCACCGTGGGCCGCGAGTGGCGCCAGCGGCGCACGCGGGTGGCCACCGGGCGGGCGCCGCCCAGCCACGGCGCGGCGAAGGCCAGCAGCTTCTCCGCGACACCGGTGGGGTCGTGGTAGAGGTGCGCGGCGCTCCAGTCCTCGGCGGCGTGCACGGTCACCGCGGGGGTGCCCGACACGCCCTTGCGGAGGTTGTCGCCCAACCACCCGACCGGCCCCCGGGCGAACTGCACGCCGCCGGGCTCGGGCACCGCCGGCGGCCGGTCGAGGGCGACGGCGACCGACTGGCACGGCGCGTAGCGGAGGCGCCGCAGGGCGACCGCCTGCGGGGCGGGCAGCGCGGTGTCACCCGCGGCGAGCAGGCCCAGCGATCGCGTCACCGGGGCCGTGAGCAGCACCCGTCCCGCCCGCCACACCGCCTTCTCGCCACCGTCACGGCCGCGCCCGGACACCCGCCAGCCGTGGCCCTCCCGGGCCACCGCCTCCACGACCACGCCGGTACGGACGTCCAGGCCCTGGGCCAGATGCGCCGCGAGTCCATCCATGCCCCCGGCGACGACGAACCTCGGGGGCCCGTCACCCGTCGTGTCGGCGGCGGCGGGGCCGTCGCCCACGGCCGGGGCGGACGCGAAGCCGTGGCACCACGTCGTGATCGGGCACCCGCCCGAGCGCCAGCGCCCGACGAGCTCGGCGAACCGCTCGTCGCGGACCGTGAAGAACTGCGCGCCGTCGTCGGCCCGGCCCGGCCCCACCGCGCGCGTGGCCAGCCGGCCGGCCGCGCGGGGCTCCCGGTCGAGCACG
This sequence comes from Actinomycetota bacterium, assembly GCA_019347785.1. Lineage (GTDB taxonomy): Bacteria > Actinomycetota > Nitriliruptoria > Euzebyales > Egibacteraceae > JAHWKQ01. The sequence goes on along the minus strand of JAHWKQ010000006.1, from coordinate 8,367 downwards.
GTTGCGCCGACGCCGCGGTGGGCCAGCTCCCGGGCGGCGACGAGCCCGGACAGGCCGGCCCCCACGACCAGGACGCGGTCGTTCACCCGGCGGTCGCCGGGCGCGGCGACGTCACCAGGCTCAGGAAGTTGTCGAGCAGCCGTGCGCCGACCGACGTGAGGATCGACTCGGGGTGGAACTGGACGCCCTCGAGGGGCAGCTCGCGATGGCGTAGACCCATGATCAGCCTGCCGCCGGGGCGGGGGCCGGCGGTCCACGCGGTGACCTCGAGCGCCGCCGGCACGGTGGCGGCGTCCACGACGAGGGAGTGGTAGCGGGTGGCGTCGAAGGGACGGGCCAGGCCGGCGAAGACGCCGGCGCCGTCGTGATTGATCGCGGAGGTCTTGCCGTGCACCAGCTCGGGAGCCCGCACGACCGTCGCCCCGTACACCTCCCCGATGCACTGGTGGCCCAGGCAGACGCCCAACACGGGTCTGCGCCCCGCGAACGCCCGGACGACCTCGTTGGACAGGCCGGCGTCCCTCGGAGCGCCCGGGCCGGGGGAGACGACGATGGCGTCGGGCGGGTCGGCGCGCAGCTCGGCGATGGTGAACGCGTCGTTGCGGGCCACGTCCACGCGAGCGCCCAGCTCACCCAGCGCCTGGGCCAGGTTGTAGGCGAAGCTGTCGTAGTTGTCGACGAGGAAGACGCGCGGAGCGGCGGGCACCGGCCCTCAGGCTCCGGCGGACCGGGCGGTCAACAGCAGCTCGGGCCCCCGGTAACCGGGGATCGCCACATCGTCCCTCTCGACCACGGTGAAGCCCAGCTCGTACTGCTCGGCGGCGATCCGGAAACGGTTGACCGCCGGATCACGCTCCACCGACGCGCGCAGTCGGTCGCGGTCGCCGATCACCCGGACCACGTACGGCGGCGAGTACACGCCCTGGTGCAACAGCAGCGTGTTGCCGACGCACCGGATGGCCGTCGTCGCCAGGATGCGCTGGCCGTTGACGCTCATCGCCTCGGCGCCGCCCGCCCACAGGGCGTTGATGACCGCCTGCAGGTCGCTCTCGTGGATGACCAGGTCGTTGGGGTCGCCCCTGGGGGACCGCGCGAGCGACGAGTCCGTCAGGCGGGCGACCACCCCGGGGCCGCGCACGCCGGTCATGCCGGCCGCGGCGGCCACGCGCTCGATGCGGCCCCGCAGCCGGGCCGCTCCCTCCAGCCCCCGGGCGCCCCGGCGCTCCAGAGCCGTCACCTGCGAGGACAGCTCCTCCACGGTCGCGGTGAGCTCCTGCACCCGCTGCTGCTCGGCGCGGATCAGCTCGACGAGCTCGACGCGGCGGCCCAGCCGGCTCCCCTCGTCCAGCTCCGGGGAGCGCGCCGCCACGACCAGCAGCGCCGCGAGGAGCGCCAGGCCGGCCGCCAGCATGACCCGGTTCCCGCGCGAGTCCCTCATGGCATCACAGCCAAAGCCGGCAAAACTGAACAAACGGACGTTCGAAACTCCCTCGATGTGGTTTGCTCCACAGGGATATCCCCATGTGGGGAAAACACCGGCTCACCCGTGGACATCGCGGGGCACCTCCCGGCGCTCGTGCATCGGCTCCCCGCAGTGGCGCGGCGGGGTCCGTGACCCGCGCACCAGCAACAGCAGCTCGGCGCCGCACCCCTCACACCAGTACGTGACCCGCTCGACCCTTGTGTCCACCGGGGCGGGTGGCGACTCCGGGGTCGGCCCGCCGCCGTGCAGCGAGGCGAGCATGGCCGTGCCCACGCGCCAGATCGCCAGGGCCATCAGGAGCGCGACAACGTACGCGGCCGGCACGATGTCGAAGGCCGCCAGCGCGAGGCCGAGCACCACGGCCGGCCAGAACAGGCGCCGCATGGGGCCCATGGTATGCCCGCGGCCCCGCGCCCACCGAGGTTGAACGGTTCGCGACACATCCGTCGCAAAGGTGTTCAGTCCTCGATCCGGCGACTCGCACCGCCCCGCTCGCTGCCGCCTTTGGGGGACCCGGGCAGGAGGTCGCAGAAGACGAACCCGCCACGGGCCGTGACCTCGCCGACCCGGCAACGGATCCGCCGGCGAAAGACGGGCCCGTCGAAGACGAACGTGTGGAACTCGCCGTTCTCGCCGCACGGGTCGACGTCGGGAGGAAGGTCGGCCAGGAAGCGACCGTCGTAGCTGCGGCCCGCGAACGACGGGTCCAGCCGCTCGGGGTCGACACACACCACGACGGCCCGGAAGCCGGCGTCGATGACGGCCCGCGCGAGCCGGGTCGTGTCCCTCCCCCACAGCGGGAAGGCCGCCGTCTTCCCCGCGGCGGCGAGCTGTCGCTCCCGGTAGGCACGGATGTCCTGCAGGAACAGGTCTCCGAACGCGACCGCGCCCACGCCGCGCAGCGTGGTCGAGGCCAGCGCCTGCGCCATCCGCGCCTCGTAGACGTCGTTGGTGCAGTGCGGCGGTATGCCCACTCGGACAAGCGGCACCCCGGCCGCGGCGGACTGGCGCTCCAGCAGCTGGCCGCGCACCCCGTGCATGCTGACGCGCTCGTACTCCTCGGTCACCGTCGTGACGAGAGCCCGCGGCTCGACGCCGTGGCGGTCCCGGAGCTCGTGTAGCGCGAACGCCGAGTCCTTGCCCCCGCTCCACGACAGCGCCAGGGGCGTCGGCACCGGGGCCTGCCGGTCCGTCACCAGTGCTCCTTCCTGATGCCGGGTTTCGTGGTCGCCCACCCGGAGACAACCATCGTGCACGGCAGTGGCATCAGCGGGGAGCGTCATGACCGGGTCCGGGACCCTTGCCTACACGTCCGTCGCGGAGCTGGGCAACTGCCATCCGGTCCCGGCAGTTGTCGCCGGTCGAGGTCGTCCAGGCGTCCGTCGACCGCATCCAGGCGCGCAATGACACCCTCAACACCTTCGTCCACAAGGGATTCGACGAGGCCCTGGAACGGGCGTGGCGGGGCAACTACGACATCCCGGCGAACCGGTCCCTGGGCTGAACCCGGCGCGGCTCCTGGTCGCCGCGGTGCCGTTCCTGTACTCGCACATCCACCGGCCGACCGGCGTGTCGGCCATGGTGGTCCTGGCTGGTCCACCCGGCGACGGCATCCGGCAGGAGTAGGAGATGGACACGGGCGTGGTCGAGCACGTGACCTGCGCCATCGCCGGCTGTGGTCCGGCGGGGGCGATGCTCGGGCTGCTGCTGTCCCGCGACGGGGTCGACGTGCTGGTGCTGGAGAAGCACGCCGACTTCCTCCGCGACTTCCGCGGTGACACGATCCATCCCTCGACGGTCCAGCTCATCGATGAGCTCGGGCTCGGAGAGGGGTTTCGTCAACTGCCCCTGCGGCGCACCGACAGGCTGGGCGCGGTCACCGACGAAGGCGAGTACACCCTGGCGGACTTCCGACGGCTCCCCGGCCCGTACAACTCGCTCGTGTTCCTGCCGCAGTGGGACTTCCTCGACTTCCTCACCGACCACGCGCAACGGCTGCCGCGCTTCGAGCTGCGCAGGCAGGCGGAGGTCTCAGGCGTCATCCGCGACGAGGGGCGCGTCGTCGGGCTGCGCTACCGTGGTCCGGCGGGCGCCGAGCATCAGGTGCGAGCGGACCTCGTCGTCGCCGCCGACGGACGCGACTCGACGGTCCGGCGCAGCGCGGGTCTGTCGCCCGTCGAGCTCGGTGCGCCGGTCGACGTCCTGTGGTTTCGCATCTCGCGTGCGGCCACGGATCCTGCGCTGGCATTCGGCCGTCTGTCCGCAGGCGCGTTGCTCGTGCTGATCGACCGCGGGGAGCACTGGCAGGCCGGCTATGTCATCCCGAAGGGCGGGATCGAGCGCGTCCGCGAGCGCGGCATCGAGACGCTCAGACGGGCCGTCGGCGCGCTCGCGCCCTTCCTGGTCGACCGGGTCGCAGAGCTCGCCGACTGGGACGACGTCAAGCTGCTGCGGGTTCAGGTCAACCGCCTGCGCCGCTGGTGGCGGCCCGGCCTGCTCTGCATCGGGGACGCGGCACACGCGATGTCGCCCGTCGGCGGCGTGGGGATCAACCTGGCGATCCAGGACGCGGTGGCGGCCGCGAACCTGCTGGCCCGGCCGCTGCGCGATGGCCGGTCGCTGACCACGCGGCTCGCCGCCTTCCAGGCCCGCCGCACCTTGCCGGTGGTCGCCACCCAGCTGGTGCAACGGGTGATCCAGCGGTACTTCCTCGCGCGCCTCCTCGAAGGCAGGGCCGGGTCGGGCACGCCTGTGGCACTGCGGCTGCTCGCACGCTTCCCGGCGCTGCAGGGCCTGCCCGCACGGCTGATCGGCAGGGGGCTGCTGCCGGAGCACGTACGGGGCGACGGGTGACGGTGCGGCACGAGCCGCCACCGCCCAGACCCATGCCGGACTGCACGAGCCGCGACGCGCGACCGAGGAGTTCGACGGCTACTTCGGGCGCAGCACGTACAAGCAGGCCGTCGACCGGTTCCTGCTTCGACCTGGTGATCCACCGCTGGGACCTGGCCCGTGCCACCGGGCTCGACGACCGCATCCCCTCGGCCGACGCGTAGCGTCTGCACACGGGCGCGCAGGGCTTTGGCCACGCCCTGCGCGCGTCAGGAGCCTGCGGACCCGCGCTGGAGCCCCCGCCCGACGCCGAGGCGCAGACCCGTCTGCTCGCCTTCCTCGGCCGCAAGGCGTGGTGAGGCGACGATCATCGCGAAGCGGCAAGGCCGGCCTCTGTCCTGGCCGCCGGCACGCCTGACCCTAGGATGCACCACCACAGAGGCCGCCCACCAAGTTCCACGATCAGCGGGACATCCTCAATGATCGTCATGGCGGCTGTCGGCCCTGGTTGTTGTCGGGCGCTTGAGCGTCTCTTCCATGGTCCACCATGCGATGAGGCCGGAGGCCAGGGTCAGAAGGCCGGCGGTATGGACGGCCCAGCGAAGGGTCAGCACGGCGGCGACGCTGCCGGCTATCAATGCGCCGACGGCGTAGCCGGCGTCGCGCCAGAAGCGGTACACGCCGACGGAACTGGCACGCCATACGGGCTCCGCGGTGTCGCTGACCGCAGCGAGCAGGGTGGGGTAGACCATGGCGGTGCCGATGCCCAGCAGGGCGGAGCCGACCACACCGGCGAGGAAAGGCCGGGTCAGGCCGAAGCCTATGACGACGTGGCCGCCGGCTTGGACGAGCATGCCGGCGACGATGAGGCCTTTGCGTCCGATGTGGTCGGAAAGCGGCCCGGTGACGAGTTGGCCGGCTCCCCAGATGACGGGGTAGATCGCTTTGATGAAGCCGATGTCGGCCACGGCGAGACCGCTGGCGGCGAACAGCAGGGGGAAGATGCCCCAAGACATCCCGTCGTTCAGGTTGTTGACGAGTCCGGCCTGGCAGGAGCCGAACAGGGTTCGGTTGCGCCAGCTCGTTTCGGCGACGATCCAACGCGTGCCGGGTATGGCATCGTCCTGAGGGCCGTCCCGCCCGTGCGCGCGGATCTCCTCTCGGGCATGGTCGCTGGTGTCTCGGACCACGAGGGTCGACAGCGCCAAGCCGAGTACGGCGTACACGATCCCGACATAGAAAGGCTCGGGGCGCAGCCCGGTCTCGGCCGCGATGTAGCCGGTCATCAGGGCCGTCAGCCCGACGGCGCCGTAGCCCGCGGCCTCGTTGATCCCGAGGGCCAGCCCACGTCGATGCGGGCCCACGAGATCGATCTTCATGTTGACGGCCATCGACCAGGTCAGCCCTTGACTGGCGCCGAGCAGGACGTTGGCCGCCACGATCCATCCCCAGTCGGGCGCGTAGGCCAGCACGAACGGCACGGGCAGCCCCAGGAGCCAACCCGCCACCAGAATGCTCTTGCGTGTGTACCGGTCGGCAAGCAGGCCGGAGCCCAGGTTTGCAAACGCCTTGACCAGGCCGAAGGCGACGATGAACGAGAGAACCACCATCTCTGAGGTGATGCCGAAGACGTTCGTCCCGACCAGCGGCACGACCGTGCGTTCCAGCCCGACCATGCCGCCGACGAAGAAGTTGACGACTACCAGCAGCGTGAATTGCGGCCAGTTGGCGCGTAGGCCGAGTTCGACTGGCCGTCCACCGGTGGTGTGGCGACTCACCAACCTGTCCGCACGTCACGACCCGTCGCGCGCGCCCAATCGCCCGGACCGTGGCGCAGCACCTGCACGTCGTCTCGCCCGGCGCGTTCGAGCACGCTGGCAGCGGTCATGGACCGCTGTCCGTGCTCACAGTGCACCGAGATCGGCCCCGAGGGCAGGTCGCGGGCACGGGCCGGCAGGGCGCCCAGCTCGACGTGGGCCGCGTCGGGGATGTGGCCGGCGACCCACTCGCTGTCCTGGCGAACGTCGAGGATGCGGTGTCCCTCTTCGAGGCCGTCGACGTCGACCAGCGGTGTACGGGCCAAGGGCTGTCCCGCCGCCTCCCAGGCCGCTACTCCTCCGGCCAGCTCACCCACCAGATGCTCGTAGCCGATACGCAGGCACTGGCTCACCAACTGGTCACGGTCCTGGTCGTCGTCCACGACGAACGCCAGCGGCTGGTCCCTGCCGACGAGCCATCCCAGCCAGACGGCGAACTGGTCGCGCAGTTGGATATGCAGCGACCCCCCGATGTGACCAGCGGCGAACGCGTCGATGGGCCGCACGTCGACGAGGACGGCACCTTCGCCGACACGTCGACTTACTTCCTCGACCGGCAGTCGTCGCAGGGGCGGTGGCCACGAGACGTAGACCCGCGGACCTCGGCGATTGACGTCTCGCAGCACCAGGAAGTAATCGGGAAAACTGCCGAGGCCGGCCAGCAGCCGCTCGACGAAATCGTCCTCGCCGTCCGCGCCCAGCAGCGGGTTGGTGTAACGCTCCCGTCCGATGGTCGTCGTCCGTCTGTCCCCCGGCCCCGACGAGCAGAACGACCCTGCTCCATGAGTGGGGTACACCGCCACGTCGTCCGGCAGGGCCAGCAACCGCTCACGGATGGAACGGTAGGCAGCCCGTGCCAGCGGCTCAGTGTGCTCGTCGCCGAGCAGGTCGGGGCGGGCCACACCGCCCACGATCAGTGTGCCGCCCGTGAACACCGCCACGGGTGACGAGTCGTCCGACAACAGATAGGACAGGTGCTCGGGCGTGTGCCCGGGTGTGGCCAGCGCCCGCAGCGACAGCCCGCCGAGGCCGACCTCGTCGCCGTCTCCAAGGCCTTCCGCCTCGAAGGCGACGTCCTCGCCGGTGGGCACCAGCAGTCGGGCCCCCCGAGCCCGCAGCTGGCGCCCTCCCGACACGAAATCGGCGTGCAGGTGCGTCTCGAGGGCAGCCACGAGCCGCCAGCCGCGCGCTTGTGCCTCGGCCACGTACGGACGCGGATCGCGGAACGGGTCGACCACGATCGCAGTGCCTTCGCCCGTCCCGATCAGGTACGAGCTGTTTCCCAGACCCTCGTCGACGACCGGCACAATCTCCACCATTGCTCGCGACGCTCCCTCCAAGCCTGCGCAGATCGCTCTCTCCAACACTCTAGCGATCTTTGGAGGAGTGTATAATCTCGGCGGTGGACACGCGTGAGCTCAAGGAACGGCTGTACGAGGAGCTGGCCCGCATGGGCAAGGCCATGGCCAGCTCCAAGCGGCTCGAGCTGTTGGACCTGCTGGCACAGGGAGAACGCACTGTGGAGGCGCTGGCCACGGCTGCCGCCATGGGCGTGACGAACACGTCGGCGCACTTGCAGGTGCTGCGCCGCGGCGGCCTGGTCACGGCCCGCAAGCAGGGAACGCACGTGTACTACCGCCTCCCCGACGACGACGTCGCGCAATTCATGCTGCGGTTCCGCAACCTGGCCCGCGCCCGCCTCGCCGACGTCGAGCAGGCCGGACGGGACTACGTGGGTCCCGCCGACCACGTCGAACCGGTCACCCGCGACGAGCTGCTGGCTCGGCTACGAAGCGGAGACGTCACTGTCGTCGACGTACGGCCACCCGAGGAGTACGCCGCCGGTCACATCGCCGGCGCGCTATCCGTCCCGATCGACGAGCTCGAGGCGCGCCTGGCCGAACTGCCAACGGACGTCGGCGTCGTCGCCTACTGCAGGGGACCGTTCTGCGTCTACTCCTCCCAAGCGGTGCGCAGGCTTCGCGAGCACGGACACCAGGCACAACGGCTCCAGGACGGCTTCCCCGAATGGCGCCTCGAAGGGCTTCCCACCGGCGGGTAGGGGGACCTGAGTGTGCTGACGGTGGGTACGCTCGGTATGTCTCCCCCTTTGCACGTGAGCCGAGCAACGGCAGTAGGGAGCCGGGCGCTCATCCCACCCTGGGCAGCGTCGTCCCACCTGTGTCGCAGAAGCCATCGACGGGATGCCGGTCGCGGTGAATACGCTGGTCAGCG
>JAHWKQ010000132.1 GCA_019347785.1 Actinomycetota bacterium | reverse complement strand
GCGGCGGGCCGCCTGCTCCCCCACGGCCCGGGCGTGGGCGAGCAGCTCGTCCAGGGCGCCGTCGCCGGCGAGGCCACCGGTGGCCAGCACCTCCCCGGCGGGGCGCGACGGCACGAACCGGGCCGCGGTCGGGCTCCACTCGGGCCGGTCGCCGGCCATGTTCAGCAGCGACGTCGGCGCCGTCCAGCCGACGGCGGTGACGACGAGGTCGCACGCGACGGTCGTGCCGTCCGCGCACTCGGCGGCCCGGACCCGCGCGCCGCCGTGCACCCGCACGATGTCGCCGCCGCGCCGGGCGTCCTCCACGCGCGCGACGTCGACCCCGGCGCGGTGCAGGTCGGCCACCGCCGCGTCGCCGTCGGCGTTGGCGGTCAGCACGACCGCCCGGCGGCCGGGACGGACCGCCCACAGGTTGACCAGCCGGCGCGCGGCGGTCGACAGCATCACGCCAGGCGTGTCGTTGCCGGCGAACACGTAGGGGCGCTCGATCAGCCCCGGGGCGACGACCAGCGCCTTGGCCCTGGCCTTGACGAGGCGCTCGACGACACCCGGGACGCCACGCTGGGCCACCGCCAGCCAGTTGCCGTCGTAGCGCCCGGCGACGACGGAGTCGGTCATCACCTCGATCCCGCGGGTGGCGGCGACCTGCTCGCGCAGGCGGCGCAGGGCGTCCAGGTCCGCCGCGTCGCCCCAGCGCAGGTGGCCGCCCAGCTCGTGCTCCTGCTCCACGAGCATGACGGACGCGCCGGCGCCCGCCGCGGCCACGGCCGCGGCCATGCCGGCCGGGCCCCCGCCGGCGACGACGACGTCGGGGTGGGCGTAGCGCTTGTCGTGGTAGCCGTGCGGCGTGCCCGCCGACACCGTGCCCCCCGCCGCGAAGCGCCTGAGGACACGCTCGTAGGTGGGCCACAGCCGGGTCGGCTTGATGAACGTCTTGTAGTAGAACCCCGCCGGCAGGAAGCGCGACAGGAGCCGGTTCGCGGAGCGCACGTCGAAGCGCAGGGACGGCCAGACGTTCTGCGGGCTGACCACTATGCCCGGCTGCACCCGCTGGTGGGCGGCGCGCACGTTCGGCTCGTCGCCGACCTGGACCATGCAGCCGGGGTCCAGCGAGCTGGCGGTCAGGATCCCGCGCGGGCGGTGGTACTTGAAGCTGCGCGAGAGCACCCGGACGTCCGCGGCCGCGAGCGCCGACGCGATCGTGTCGCCGGGATAGGCGGGGTACTCCCGGCCGTCCCAGCGGAACAGGAAGCCCCGCTTGCGGTCGATGACCTCCCCGGGCTGCGGGGCCAGCCGCATGCGGGCCCCCGGTGCGCCGGTCATGACGCCGCCCCCCCGCCACCTGCGGCGGGCGGGTGGGTGGCGCGGACCTCGTTGGTCACCGTGTGGCGCTCGGCGACGAGGTAGCGGCCGCACCCGGCCCGGTGCAGCCACGTCTCCCGGGTCCACCCGGCCGGGTTGCGCCGCGCGTACAGGTAGTCCCGCCACCGGTGCGGGTCGGTGGTGTCCGGGTCCGGGCGGGCCTTGGTCTCGCCGGCGTAGCGGAACTCCGCGGCGTTGCGCGGGCCGCACCAGGGGCAGGGCAGCAGCATCATCGGTGCTCAGTGCCCAACGGAGGCCGCGCCCTTCTCCCCCACCAGGCGGCCCTCGGCGAACCGGTCGAGGTCGAACACGGCGATCAGCTCGGGGGTCTTGCCGGTCGCCACCAGCTCGGCCATCGCCTCGCCGGCCACCGGGCCGGCCTTGAAGCCGTACGTGCCCCAGCCCACGTCCACGTAGAAGCCCTCCACCGGGGTGACGCCCATGATCGGCGAGTAGTCCGGCGTCATGTCGCACAGCCCCGCCCACTGGCGCAGCACGCGCATCTTCGACAGGGAGGGCATCAGCTCCAGCACGTGGCCCGCCAGGCCCTCGACGAAGTCGAGCGACCCCCGTGTCGAGTAGGACGGGAAGGGGTCGACCGACGCGCCGAAGACGAGCTCGCCGCGGTCGGTCTGGCTCATGTAGACGTGCAGGGTCCCCGAGACGACGACCGTGTCGAGGAAGGGCTTGACGGGCTCGGTGACGGCGGCCTGGAGCGGGAAGGTGCTGATCGGCAGGGCCACCCCGGCCATGTCGGCGACGGTCGTCGCCCACCCGGCGGTGCAGTTGACCACGGTGGAGGTGGCGATCGTGCCGCGGGTCGTGCGCACCCCCCGGACCCGCCCGCCGGCGACGTCGATGCCGACGACCTCGGTGTCCTGGTGGATGTGGACCCCGTAGGCGTCGGCGGCGCGGGCGTAGCCCCACACGACGGCGTCGTGGCGGACGATCCCGCCCGGCGGGTGGTACAGCGCGCCGAGGATCGGGTAGCGCGCGTGGGCGGAGGTGTCCATGGCGGGCACGAGGCGCTTGACCTCGCCCGGGTCGATCACCTCCGAGTCGACGCCCTGCAGCTTGTTCACCTCGGCCCGCCAGCGCATCGTGCGCAGGGAGCCGTCGCTGTGCGCGAGCGTCATGTGCCCGCGCTGGGAGAACATGACGTTGAAGTTGAGGTCCACCGACAGGCGCTCGTACAGCTTCACGGAGCGGTCGTAGAAGCGCACCCCCTCGGGGGTCAGGTAGTTGGCGCGGATGATGGCGGTGTTGCGTCCCGAGCCCCCGCCGCCGATGTAGCCCTTGTCGAGCACCGCGACGTCGGTGATGCCGTGGTTGGCGGCGAGGCAGTAGGCCGTGGCCAGGCCGTGCACCCCGCCGCCGACCACCACCGCGTCGTAGGCGCCGGCCAGGTCGTGCGACCGCCAGGCCGGCGGCCAGTCCCGCCCGGACAGGCCGCGGCGCACCAGGTCGAAGGCCGAGTAGCGGGTGGCGCCCGCCCGTCGGCCCCGCGACCCGTTGCGGCTGACGGTCACAGCTTCGGCGTCTCCTTGCGGGGGTCGATGAACGGCTTCTCGACGACGGTGGCTGTCGTGTCGCCGATGTTGGCCCGGACGGTCATCTCCGTCCCCAGCTTGGCGTAGTCGATCGGCACGAGGGCGAAGCCGATGTTCTTCTTCAGCCGGGGCGACCAGAAGGCCGACGAGACCTGACCGATCAGCTCGCCGTCGTCGACGACCCGCAGGTAGTCCTCGATGTAGCCGACGATCGGGTCGCCGCCCATCTCGATGCCCACCACCTTGCGCCGCACACCCTCCTCGTTGATCCGGCGCAGCGCCTCCTTGCCGATGAAGTCGCTCTCCTGCTCCAGCTTGACGGTCCACCCCAGGTCGGCCTCGTAGGGGTTCAGGAAGCCGTAGTCGTTCAGCGCGTTGTTGTCGACCGCGATGTCCGAGCCGTAGCTGAGGATGCCCGCCTCGACCCGGCGGATCTGGCACGGGCCGATGACCTCGATGCCGTGCGGCCGGCCGGCCTCCAGCACCGTGTTCCACAGCTTCTCGGCGTCCCGGCTGGCGTTGCGCAGGTAGATCTCGTAGCCGACCTCCCCCGTGTAGCCGGTCCGCGACACGACGATGTCCATGCCGTCGATCTGGAACGTCTCCATCCAGTAGTAGGGGATGTCCAGGACCGCGTCGCCGAGCAGGTTCAACAGCACGTGCTTCGCCTTCGGCCCCTGGACCTGGACCGGGCCGACGTCCGGCTCGCGGACCTGCACGTTCATGCGGTTGGCGGCCGCCACGCCCTTGGCCCACAGCAGCACGTCCCCGTCGGCCACGGACAGCCAGAAGCGGTCGTCGGCCAGCCGCAGCAGCACGGGATTGTTGATGATGCCGCCGTCGACGTCGGTGTTCAGGGCGAACATGCACTGCCCGACCTGGCACTTGGTCAGGTCACGGGGCGTGAGCAGGTTGGTGAACTCGAAGGCGTCAGGGCCGCTGATCTCGACCTGACGCTCGACCCCCACGTCCCACAGGGTCACGCCCTCCACCAGCTTCCAGTACTCGGCGATGGGCTCGTCGTAGTGGCGGGGGTGGTACATCCGGTTGCACACCGAGTACGACTCGATGCCGTGGCGCCGGGACGCGTAGAAGTACGGGGACTTGCGGATCCGCGTGTACATGTGGATGCGGGGCGAGTCGTACGGGATGCGCATGATGCTCCTCCTTGTCGTGGGGGTGTGACGGTGGTGGCGGTCAGCGGTCAGGTCTCATGCCGGCGGCGCTCCCAGGGCGGTGCGCGCCGCGCCCACGAGGTACAGCGAGCCCGTGACGACCACGAGCCCGTGCGGGCCGGCGAGCTCGGCGGCCCGCCGCAGGGCGTCGGGCACCGTCGCCGCCGCCTCGCAGGGCGGCGGCCGCCGGAGGCCCGCGTGCGCGCGTCGCACGGCCTGTCGCAGACGGCCGGGCGGGGCCGCCCGCGCGTCGGGGGCCCGGGTGAGCACGAGCTGGTCGCCGACGCCCGACAGGCCGCCGACGATCCCGTCGACGTCCTTGTCCGCCGACACGCCCAGCACCAGGACGCGCCTGCCCGCCGGCGTCGTCGCGGGGCCGGCGCGCAGCTCGGCGGCCAGGCGCCGGGCGGCCGGCGGGTTGTGCGCCCCGTCGAGCAGCACCGGCGTGCCCGTGTCGCTGCGGAGCGTCTCCATGCGCCCGGGCGCGCGGACGGCCCCGAGCCCGGCACGGACCGCGCCGGGACGCAGCCCGTCGCCGATCAGGCCATGCGCCGCGGCCAGGGCGCACGCCGCGTTGTCGGCCTGGTGGGCGCCGCGCAGGGGCAGGTGGACCCGGTGGACGGACCCGTCGGGACCCGCCAGGCGCACCCGCTGGCCCGAGGGGCCCGCCTCGCGTGACAGGACGCCGAAGTCGCGGCCGAGCGCGAGGAGCCGGGCGCCGTTCGCCCGGGCCGACGCCCGGATCACACGCCCGGCCGCCGGCTCCTGCCCCGCGCAGACGACGAGCCCGCCCTCCTTGACGATGCCGGCCTTCTCGGCGGCGACCTGCTCGACGCGTGAGCCGAGCCGGGCGTGGTCCAGGCCCACGCGCGTCAGCACGGCGACGCGGCCGTCGACCAGGTTGGTGGCATCCCGGCCCCCGCCGACCCCCACCTCGAACACCCCCACGTCGACGCCGAACCGGGCGAAGTGCCGGCAGGCCAGCGCGGTCACGATCTCGAAGAAGCTGACCGGCCCCGCGCGTCGCTCGACCTGCCGGACGTACGGCCCCAGCACGCCCAGACCGGAGCGCAGCTCGCCCGGGCCGAGCATGCGGCCGTCGACGCGGATGCGCTCGCGCACGTCCTGCAGGTGCGGGGACGTGTAGGCGCCCGTGACCAGGCCGTGCGCCTGCAGCAGGGCCGCGACCATGTGCGCGACGCTGGTCTTGCCGTTCGTCCCGCTGACCTGCATGGCCGGGTACGCCCGCTGCGGCTGTCCCAGCAGCGCACACAGTCGCCGGATGCGGCTCAGGCCCCTCGTGCCGTCTCCCCGGCGGCGGGAGCACAACGCGGCCACCATCTGCTCGTAGGCGTCGGGGGCCGGCGGCGCGGCCGGACGCGGGAGGTCCACGACCGCGCTCATGCCGGGCTCCGCAGAGGATGTGGCTCGCACAGCAGCGCCCGCGCCGCCGCGACGACGTTGCCCAGGAGGCACACGTCGGTGATGGGGCCGACCCCGCCCGGAACCGGCGACAGCGCCTCTGCTCTGTCGGCCACGCTGTCGTGGTCGAGGTCCCCGACGAGGCGGACGCCGCCGGCGGCGTCGGGCACCGGGTTGATGCCGACGTCGATGGCGATGACGCCGTCGCGGACGTGCTCGCCGCGCACGAGCCCGGGGACGCCCGCGGCCGTGATCAGCACGTCCGCGTCGCGGGTGTAGTCGGCGAGCCGGCCGGCGCGGTCGGTGTGCTCGTCGCAGGACACGACGGTCGCGTCACGCGCCAGGCCGAGCATGACGGCCGGCCGGCCGACGTTGGCCGAGCGCCCCACGACGGCGATGGTGCGGCGCGGGTAGAACTCGGCCGGATCGCGGCCGGTGTCGACCAGGTACCGGTCGAGCATCTCGAAGCACGCTGCCGGCGTCGAGGGGACGTGGCGCGGCCGGCCCAGCGTCAGCAGGCCGACGTTGAGCGGGTGCACCGCCTCGACGTCCTTGGCGGGGTCCAGCGCCGCGTGCAGTGCCGCCTCTCCGACGCCGTCGGGCAGCGGCCGCAGCACGAGGATCCCGTGGACGGCGGGATCCGCGCTGAGCGCGCCCACGGTGGCGACGGCGTCCGCCTCGTCCACGGTCCCCGGGAGTGACGTGCTCGTGTAGCCGCAGCCGAGCTCGCCCGCCAGGCGCCGGACCCGCCGCTCGTACGCGCGGGCCGCGTAGTCGTCCCCGGCGAGGACGGTCGCAAGCCCGGGACGCACGCCGTGTGCCAGCACACCGGCCACGGCCGTCGACAGCCGCTGTTGCAGGTCGGCGGCGATCCGCCTGCCGTCGATGACCCGGGCCGACCCACCCGGGGACGACGCCCCCGGC
>JAHWKQ010000131.1 GCA_019347785.1 Actinomycetota bacterium | reverse complement strand
ATGGGGGCTGGCCGAGTTCGTCGCCGCCGAGGAGATGGGCCGCACGCGCGGCTTCTGGTGGTCGCCCGACGGCTCGCGCCTGGCCGTCGCCCGGGTCGACACCTCCCCGGTGGCGCGCTGGACGATCGCCGACCCGGTCGACCCGGCGAAGCCGGCCGCGACGGTCGCCTACCCCGCCGCGGGCGCCGCCAACGCCCGGGTGTCCCTGCACGTCGTCCCAGCGGACGGGCGGACCCATCCGGCCGGCGTGCCCGTCGACTGGGACGACGGGGAGTTCCCGTACCTGGTCGACGTGACCTGGGAGCCGCGCGCACCGCTGACGCTCGTCGTCCAGTCACGCGACCAGCGACGCCTGCGGGTGCTGGCTGCCGACCCCTCCAGCGGGGGCACACGGCTCGTCCGTGAGGACACCGACCCGGTATGGGTGGACATCGTGCCCGGCACGCCGCGCTGGTTGGCCGACGGCCGGCTCGTGCACACGGTCGACGCCGACGACACGCGCCGGCTCGCCGTCGACGGGCGGGTCCTGACGCCCCCGGGGCTGCAGGTGCGCCGTCTCGTCGACGTCGACGAGCACCGGGCGGTGGTGACCGCCTCGAGCGACCCCACGGCGGTCGCCGTCTACCAGGTCGGGCTGGAGCCGGGGCCGCCGCTGGCCCTGTCGGCGGTCGACGGCGCGTGCGACGCCGCCGCGGGCGGGAGCGTCACGGTCGTCGCGTCCGCGGACATGCGACGCCACGGCGTCGAGGCGCGGGTCCACGGCCCCGGCGGCGCAGTGGTGGTCCCGTCCCGGGCGGCCACGCCCGCGATCGAGCCGAACGTCGAGTTCCTGCGCCTCGGCGAGCGGCGGCTGCGGGCGGCGCTGCTGCTGCCCAGGAACGAATCGCGGGCGCCGCTGCCGGTGCTGCTCGACCCCTACGGCGGCCCGCACGCGCAGCGTGTCGTGGGGGCGCGCGACGCCTATCTGGTGTCGCAGTGGTTCGCCGACGCCGGCTTCGCGGTGCTCGTCGTCGACGGGCGGGGCACGCCCGGCCGGGGACCGGCATGGGAGCGGGCGGTCGCCGGCGACCTGGCGACCGCGCCGCTGGGCGACCAGGTCGACGCCCTTGCCGCGGCGGCGGCGCTGTATCCCCGACTGGACGTCTCACGGGTCGCGGTCCGCGGCTGGTCGTTCGGGGGCTACCTGGCCGCGTGTGCGGTGCTGCGCCGTCCCGACGTGTTCCACGCGGCCGTCGCGGGGGCCCCCGTCAGCGACTGGACGCTGTACGACACCCACTACACCGAGCGCTACCTCGGCCTGCCGGGTGAGGCCGGCCAGCGCTACCGCGCCAACTCGCTGCTGGACGACGCGCCCTCGCTGAGACGGCCGCTGCTGCTCGTCCACGGCATGACCGACGACAACGTCGTGGCGGCGCACACGCTGCGCCTGTCGCGCGCCCTTGTGGAGGCGGGCAGGCCCCACACCGTGCTGCCGCTGTCAGGCGTCACCCACATGACCCCGCAGAGCGTCGTGGAGGAGAGCCTGCTGTGGCTGCAGCTGGACTTCCTGCGACGGGCGCTGGCGGCCTGAGCGAGAAAATCTCACCGAATCGCTCAAGGGACGCCGCGGGCCCGCCGAGATTGGGGTGGAGCGGAGCAGTCGGCAGGCAGCCCGAGGAGATCGCATGCGGAACCGTCTCAAGTACCGTGCCACGGTCGCCATCGCCAGCCTCAGCATGCTCGTCGGCGTGCTCGGCGCACCTCGCAAGTGGTGACCGCCCCCAACTGATCACCCACAACCAAGCGGACGACGCCCCCCGTCGTCCACCGTGCCCCGGCTTCTCCCCGTCGCCACGGGCACGCAACGGCACCGGTTCCGCACGCCGGTGCCGTTTTCTTTTTCTCCCGTAGGATCGGCGTGCTGACGGCGCCCGAGCGCAAGGCGGGGAGGAGCCCGCCTAGCCTGTCCTGTCCCCGCTCCCCGCCTCAGCCCTGCTTCTGGGCGATGCGCTCGGCCAGCTGCCGCTTGCTCATCTTCGACCGCCCCTGGATGTCGAGCCGCTTGGCCCGCTCGTACAGCTCCTGCTTGCTGTGCCCGTGCAGGTCGACCCCACCCAGGCCCCCACCCGGCTTGCTGCGGGCGTCGGGATCCTCGGCGCGGGGATCCGATGGGCCCTTGCGCTCCTTCGGCTCCCAGTGGTCACCGACCTTCTCGAAGCCGTGCTTGAGGGCGGAGAACGCGGCGCGGTGAGCCCGCTCTCCCTCACCGTAGGTCTCGACGGCCGAGTCGTGGGCCTTCTTCCAGGTGCGTTGCGCCTTCGCCGGCGACCGCGCGATCGTGTCCGGCACGTCCTGTGGGTCCGGCTTCTCGGCCATCGGTCAACCCCCTCGAGCCTGCGACGAGTGGCAGACTCCCCCGGCCCCCGGCGGATCAACCGCGTCCCGGAGCGGCCAGCCGACCCGTGAAGGGGTCAGCGCTCGGACCCCCGGTCGCGCAGGTAGCGCTGGAACTCGGCGGCCAGCTGCTCGCCGCTGACCTGGGTGTCCGGCGGGTCACCCTCCGGCGCGGCGTCGACCCGTCGCTCCAGCTCGGCCACGTAGGCGGTCAGGTCCTCGTCGTCGGCGACGAGCTCGCCGATCTCGTCCCGCTGGGCGGCCGCCCGCCGGGCGAGCCCGTCGAGCGCGATGTCGGCGCCGACGAGCCCGACGATGCGCTCCCCCAGCGCGAGGGCCGCGGCGTGGTAGGGACCGCCCGCCAGATAGTGCGGCACGCCGGCCCACAGCGACACGGCCGGGAGGCCGCCGGACAGGCACGCCTGGTGCAGCACCCCGACGATGCCGGTCGGGCCCTCGTAGGTGCTGGGACGCAGCCCCAGCCGGGCCGTCACGTCCGGGGACGACGAGGAGCCGGTGACGGGCACGGCCCTGGTGTGCGGCACGTCGATCTGCAACGCGCCGAGGGTGACCACAAGCTCGGCGCCGAGGTCGCGCGCGAAGTCGACGATGCTGTCGGTGAAGGTCCGCCAGCGGTAGTTCGGCTCGGTGCCCTCCAGCAGCACGATGTGGCGGTCGCTGCCGTCCAACCTGGCCCACGAGAAGCGGTTGTGCGGCCAGGCGATGCGACGCTCACCGTCCTCGTCGAATCCCACGGTGGGCCGCACCGCCTGGAAGTCGAGAAAGTCCTCCGGGTCGATGTCGGCGAACGGTGTCGCCACCGAGCGCCGGCGCACCTCGGCCAGGGCCCCGGTCGCGGCCTCCCCGGCGTCGTTCCAGCCCGCGAACGCCGCCAGCACGACGGGACCGTCCAGGGCGGGCAGGCGCCTCCCGCGCACGCGGACGGCCCGCGGCTCCCGGCCGCCGCGGTCAGGCATCGACGCGGTCGAGGAAGTCGGCCAGCACCGGCTCGAGCAGCTGGTGGCGGGTGAGCGGGACATCGTGGCCCGCGGCGGGCACGACGAACTCGTCGGCCTGTGGCCACGTCTCCCGCAGCTCGGCGTACTGCGAGGGGTCGCTGGCGGGGTCCCGGTCGCCGCGTACCAGCAGTACCGGGCTCCGCAGCCCCGCGAGGGCGTCGAGGTCCACGGCCACCTCCAGCCCGCCCGCGTCGCGGCGGCACACGTCGCGCCAGGCCTCCGGCCCGCCGAGCGGCTCGTGCAGCTTCGACAGGTGCCGCGCGAATACCGGGACCTCACGCTGCAGAAGGTCGGGGTCGAAGCGCCCGCGCCATCCCGCCAGGCCGTCGTGGTCGCGGACGCTCACACCCACCAGGGTCAGGGACGCGAACAGGTCCGGGCGCCGCTGTGCCAGGTCGAGGCAGGCGTGCCCTCCCATGCTGAAGGCCCCGACGTGCACCGGGAGGCCGAGCTTGGACAGGTACTCCTCGATCGCGTCCGACAGCACCCGGCGTTCGTAGGAGCCGTCGTCGCCCAGCGGCGAGCGCCCGTGGCCGGGCAGGTCGGGCAGGTGCACCCGGTAGCGCCCCGCCAGCGACCGGCCCACCCGCGACCAGTGGAAGGAGCCGGTACCCGTCCCGCCGTGCCACAGCACGACGTCGGTGGCCTCGTCGGGCCCGCTGATGTCGGCGTACATGACCGACCAGGGTAGGCGAGGCGGCTCGGCGCCGCGTGCGACCCGTGCGGCCCGCGTGCATCCTGGCGGCGTTCCCCACCCTCGGCCGGAGGCGACCACCATGGCCCTGCGCGTCGGCATCGTCGGCCTGCCCAACGTGGGCAAGTCCACGTTGCTCAACGCGCTCTGCGCCGCGGGCGCCGAGGTGGCGAACTTCCCCTTCTCCACGGTCGACCCGAACGTGGGCGTGGCGGTGGTGCCCGACGAACGCCTCGACGTGGTCGCGGAGCTGGGCGGTGCGCCGCGGACCGTGCCCGCCACCGTGGAGTTCGTCGACATCGCCGGGTTGGTGCGCGGCGCGGCCGCCGGTGAGGGTCTCGGCAACGAGTTCCTGTCCCACGTCCGCGAGGCCGATGCCCTGGTCCACGTCGTGCGCTGCTTCGCCGCCGACCACGTCGTGCACGTCGACGGCTCGGTCGACCCGGCGCGCGACATCGACGTCGTGCGCACCGAGCTGCTGTTGAAGGACCTCGAGTCTGTCGAGCGCCGAGGCGAGCGGCAGCGGCGGGCGGCCCGCTCGGGCGCCCCCGACGCGCGCCGGGGGGCGGCGGTCCTCGGGCGCCTCGCCGCGCACCTGGGCGCCGGACACCCCGCCCGGACGTTCGAGCGCACCGCCGGGGAGCGCGCCTGGCTCGCGGACGTCGCCCTGCTGACGGCCAAGCCGGTGCTGTACGCGGCCAACGTCGGCGAGGAGGCTCTGCCCGAGGCCGACACGGCCGACGTCGGCGTCGTCCGCGCCATCGCGGCGAAGGAGGGCGCGGAGGTCGTCGTCGTGTCGGCCGACGCCGAGGCGCAGATCGCACGGCTCGATCCCGCCGAGCGGTCGGAGTTCCTCGCCGACCTCGGCCTGGTCCGCAGCGGCCTGGACGAGCTCGTCACCCGTGCCTACGCGCTGCTGGGGCTGATCCACTTCTTCACGGTCGGCCCGAAGGAGGCGCGCGCCTGGACCGTGCCGCGAGGGACCACGGCCAGGGAGGCCGCCGGGGCCGTCCATTCCGACTTCGCGCGAGGGTTCATCCGCGCCGAGGTCGTCGCGTTCGACGACTACGCCGCGCTCGGCGGCGAGCACGGGGCCCGCCGGGCCGGCAGGCTCCGCGTGGAGGGGCGCGACTACGTCGTCCGTGACGGCGATGTCGTGCACGTCCGCTTCAACGTCTGACCCGGAGTGTGTCGACCGGGTCACCCCTACCGTGCGCCAGTCGACACACCTGCGGGGTGGCGCGGGGGGCGGCCAGGGATCGAGCCGAAGTCCCAGGGATAGCCGAGTCGCGGCTCGCTCACCTCGTCGAGGCGGTCCACGGCCTCGGTGGACAGGTCCAGGTCGGCCGCGGCCAGCGTCACGTCCAGGTGGTCGGGGCGCGTGGCGCCGACGATGGGCACGACCCCGGGCTTGGACCGCAACCAGGCGAGGGCGGCGGTGGCCGGCCGGGTCCCGTGCTCGTCGGCGACGGCCCGCAGCTCGTCGAGGGTGGCCCAGCCGGCGTCGGGCATGTCGTCGACGAACCGCGCGAAGCGCCCCTTGCCGGACGGGTCCCCGCCCCGGGTGTACTTGCCGGTCAGGAAGCCCGCCGCCAGCGGCGACCAGGCCAGCACCCCCATGCCGTTCTCACGCGTCGCCGGCAGGGTCTCCAGCTCGATGTTGCGCTCGACCAGCGAGTACTGGGGCTGCAGCGACACGAGGCGGTCGTAGCCGGCCGCCTCCTGCAGGCGCACGGCCCGCTCCAGCTGCCAGCCGACGAAGTTCGACACGCCCACGTGCAGCACCTTGCCGGCCCGCACGAAGTCCTCCAGCGTCGACAGGGTCTCGTCCAGCGGCGTGGTCGCGTCCCAGGTGTGCAACTGGTACAGGTCGACGCGATCGGTGCCGAGGCGGTCCAGGCTGTCGTGCAGAGCGCGCACGAGGTGACGGCGGCTCGACGAGCGGTCGTTGGGGCCGTCGCCCATCGGCATCGTCGCCTTGGTCGCCACCACGGCGGCGTCCCGGTCCTTGCCCAGGATCGTGCCCAGCAGCTCCTCGGAGGCGCCGTGGTTGTAGACGTCGGCCGTGTCGAAGAACGTCCCCCCCGCCGCCATGAACCGGTCGACCATGGCGCGGGCCGCGTCGCGGTCGGCCCGGCCGCCGAAGCTCATCGTGCCCAGGCACAGCTCGCTGACGACGAGCCCGCTGCGCCCCAGGTACACCTGTCGCATCTCCGCCTCCTCGTGGGTCGGCGCGAGCGTGCCCGCGGGGTCACCCGCTCACGCGCCCCATGCGGGGCCGCGGCCACTGGGATATCCTGCACGGCGCCGCGGGGCGGTTAGCTCAGTTGGGAGAGCGCCAGCTCGACAAGCTGGAGGTCACTGGTTCGAGCC
>JAHWKQ010000130.1 GCA_019347785.1 Actinomycetota bacterium | reverse complement strand
ACCTCGTCGACGGCGCCGATGTGCAGGGCGAGGGGCGCCACCCCCGATGTCGTGGCCAGCACCCGGCGGTGGTCGGGGAAGGCGTCCGCCAGCGCGCGCAGCGCGGGCACGGCCGTCAACAGGTCGCCGAGGCCCAGTGCTCGCAGCGCCAGGAGGACGGGCCGCGTCATCAGGGGTACGACGACTCCGTAGACGGGGTGATTATCAGCTCGCGTACCTGGCAACCGGGAGGCCGGCGCAGGGCGAACAGCACAGCCTCGGCGACGTCGGCCGGGTTGTTGAGCTTGGCGTCCGAGGGGGGCTTGTACTGCGGGTCGCGGTCGTCGAAGAACGCGGTGTGCATGCCGCCGGGGACGAGCAGTGTCACGTCGACCCGACCTGCGAGCTCCACGGTGAGCGCCCGGGTGAACCCGACGACCCCGAACTTCGATGCGCAGTAGGCGGTGGCATCGCTCAGCGCCCGCAGCCCGAGCGTCGACGCCACCGTGACGACGCGGCCTTCTCGCGCCTCCAGCGACGGCAGCGCGGCCCGCACGACGGCGGCGGTCCCGAGCAGGTTAACTCGCACCACGCGGTCCCAGTCGTCACCCGCCACGTCGGCCAGCCGGCCGCACGCATCGATGCCCGCGGCGGTCACCACGGCATCGACGTCGCCGACCCGCCGCACCGCCTCCTCGGCTGCCCGCCCGTCGGCCAGGTCTACCTGCTCGTAGCGGACGCCCTCGCGCTGGGGCGGCCGCAAGTCGAGCACGACGGGCGTGCCGCCTGCGTCTTCCACGGCGGCCACCACGGCGGCGCCGAGGCCGGACGAGCCGCCGGTGACGAGAACGGTCCCCACGTCGGGATCAGGAACGGGCACGACGAGCCTCCTCGACGAGACGGGTGGTGGAACGGCCGTCGAGGTAGGGCAGCACCACGGCCTGTCCGCCCCACGACGAGAGCAACGGCGCCTCGGGGAGCGTGGCCAGCGAGTAGTCGGCCCCCTTGGCGAAGACGTGCGGCCGCAGTCGGCTGAGCACCGCCTCGGGCGTGTCCTCGTCGAACACGGCCACCGCATCGACGCAACCCAGTGCCAGCAGCACGGCCGCCCGGTCGGCGACGGGTTGGAGCGGACGGTCGCGGCCCTTGAGGCGACGCACGGAGTCGTCGGAGTTGAGGCACACGATGAGGCAGTCGCCCAAGCGCCGGGCGGTCTCCAGCACGCTGACATGGCCGGCGTGCAACAGGTCGAAGCACCCGCCGGTGGCGACCACCGTGCCGCCCGCCGCCCGCACCCGCTCGGCCAAGGCGAACGGGTCGCTCGGCGGGTCGCGCAGATCGATCTCGGCGCCGCCGCCGTCGGTCTCGACGCGCACGCCGGATGCGCCCCCTGCCGCCACGAACGCCGACGCCGCCGCCACCGCGCCCGCCACCGCCTCGGACGGCAACGCGCCGCGCGCCAGCAAGAGCGCGGCGGCCGACGCGAACCGGTCGCCTGCGCCGCATGCGTCGCCGTCGGCCGTCGCCGCGGGCGGCACCACCAGCGGCGGCCCGTCGCCCTGGGCCAGCAGCGCACCGCGGGCGCCCAGCGTCACCGCCACGTTCGCCGCCTGCCACCGCTCGAGCAGCGCCCGCGCCTGCGCCGTCACCTGGTCGAGGCCGTCGCCCGCGCTTCCCGCGAACAGCGCCGCCTCCGACCGGTTCGGCGTTGCCAGGCGGGTGCCCGGCACCGGCTCGGCGCCCCGCGGGTGGGGGTCCCACACCACGGGCACCCGAGCCGACAGCCCGAGCGCCTCGCGCACCGACGCCGTCGCCGTCATGCCCCGCCCGTAGTCGGCGACGAGCACGGCGTCGCCCTCGGGCAGCGCCGTCAAAGCCCCGACCGACGACAGCCCACCGCCGTAGTCGAGCCGCAGCAGCGACCGTCCGTCGGCGCGCACACGAACCTTCTCCGGCGTGCGCCCCGTCAGGCCGAGGTCGACGACGGCCACCCCGGCCGCCGCCAACAGGTCGCGCAGCTCGTCGCCGGCATCGTCGTCGGCCAGCGCCGTCACCAGCACCACGTCGGCCCCGTCGCGAGCGGCGAGGACGGCCGCCAGCCCCGCGCCGCCCGGCCTGCTCCGCACCGACGGCTCGTCGACAACCGGCACGGGAGCGTCCGGGCAGAAGCGCTCGACCGAGCCCTCCATGTCGCGGTCGAGCAGGGTGTCGCCGACGACGACGAGGCGCGTCATACGTGGCTCCACAGCGACACGTCGACGGCCGCGCACAGCAGATGCACGGCGACTTGGTGGACCTCCTGGACGGTCGCGGTCGACGCCGCGGGCACGCACACGGCGTCGTCGCAGCGCGCGGCCAGCGGGTTGGGCGCCGGACCGGTGAACGCCCACGTCTCCATGCCGACCTCGGCCGCGACGTCCACCGCGGTCAGGACGTTCGGCGACCGGCCCGACGTGCTCAGCGCCACCAAGACGTCGCCCGCCCGGCCGTGGGCGCGTACCTGGCGGGCGAACATCTCCTCCGCGCCGTAGTCGTTGACGATGGCGGTGACCGCCGAGGTCTCGGCATGCAGCGCGATAGCGCTGAATGGGGGCCGGTCGTCGCGGTAGCGGCCCACCAGCTCACTGGTGAGGTGCTGGGCATGGGCGGCGCTGCCGCCGTTGCCCACAGCGAGCAGACGCCCGCCACCCTGCAGTATGTCGGCCAGTCGCCGCCCCCACCGGTCGAGGCGGTCCGCTTCCGGCTCGAAGGCGGCCAGCGCGCGCCGCAGCGCAGCCAGGTGCTCGCGACCGGTCGGCACCGCGGTCACTGCCGGCTCCTTCCGGCGCCCGCTTCGGCGGCAGCGGGCAGGAACGCATATGTCGCCAACGTCGACATCGCCACCCGCGACCACGCGAAGCGCTTTCGTGCCCGGGTGGCGCCTGCCCGTCCCAGCGCCCGTCGCTTGGCGGGTCTCGACAGCAGGTCGCGTGCCACCTCGGCCACGGCGTCGGGGCGTCGCGTGGGCACGTGCACGCCGGTCAACCCGTCGACGACGCTGTCGACCAGCCCGCCGACGGCCGAGGCGATCACCGGCACGCCGCATGCCATGGCCTCCAGCGGCACGATGCCGAACGGTTCGTACCACGGCACGCATACCACGGCGTCGGCCGAGCGGTAGAGCGCCGGCAGCGCGTTCCGGTCGACCCGGCCCCGGAAGTCGACGCGATCGGCGACGCCGTAGGAGTCGGCCAATGCCAGCAGCCGGGCCGCCTGGGCGTCCGCTCGCAGCTCCTCGCGAGGCGGGCCGCCTGCCACCACCAGCTCGGTGTCGGGGATGTCGACCAGCGCCTCGATGACGTTGCCGATCCCCTTGCGCTCGACCAGCCGGCTCACCACGACCAGCCGATGGCGCCCGGTCGGCCGCGACTCGGCCGGGCCGTCGGGCGTGAAGAGCCTCACGTCGACACCGCACGGGACGATGGAGATGCGACTGGCATCGCCCCCCAGCCGCAGCAGCTCGAACAGCTCGTCGCTGCACGTCGCCACGATGTGGTCGCAGCGCTCCACGATGCTGCGCTCCACGTCCTCCCGCTCGGGCGGGCTGGTGTCCTTCGCCCCTTGGTTGCGGCGCTTCACCACGCCGAGGGCGTGGAACGTCTGCACCACGGGAATCCCGATCGGCCAGGCGGCGTCGAGCGACGCCTTGCCCGACATCCAGAAGTGGGCGTGCACCACGTCGGGCCGGTCGGTGCGCCACCGGCGGCGCAGCTCGGTGGCGAAGTCGTCCATGTACGGAAGGAGCTCGTCCTTGGGCACCGGCCGGGCCGGCCCGGCGTCGACGTGGTCGACGACGACGCCCGGGGCAAGCTGCACGCGCCTCGGCATGTCGGGGTCCTCGCGGCGGGTGTGGACCACCACCTCGTTGCCCAGTTGCGCCATGGCGGTGGCCAAGGCCGCCACGTGCACGTTCTGCCCGCCTGCGTCGACGCCGCCGAGAACGGCGAGAGGGCTGGCGTGCTCGGACACCATCGCCACTGTCATCGGACGACCTCCTTCAGGAGCAGGTCCCAGTCCCCCAGGAAACGGCCGAGGCCGTAGCGGGCGAGGGCGGCGGCGCGCGCCGCCTTGCCCATCACCCGCGCCTCCTCGGGATCGGCGGCCAGTCGGCGCACGGCCTCGGCGAGGACGTCGATGCGGTTCGACAGCACCCCGGCTTCGGGCGGGACCGTCTCGGTGGCTTCGGTCGTGGCCAGGCCGACCACGGGCATGCCGAGGTGCATGGCCTCCAACAGCGTGAGCCCCAGCGACGTCCACCGCATGGGGTGGACGTAGACGCGCCGCCGGGCCAGCTCGTCGTGCATGGCTGCCTGGGGAAGGTCGACGCCGCCCAGCGATTCGGTCTTCATGCCGAACAGGTCGAGCGGCACACCGGACTGCTCGGCCAGCGGGTCGATGAGGTCGGTGCCGGTGACCCGTCCCCGGCGCACCGGTTCGTTGACCACGACGGCGGCGCGAGCCAACTCGCCCGTGTAGCGGGGGCCGGGGTCGACGATGCCGTGCTCGATCACCTCGGTCGCCGTCGATCCGGTGTCCCAGAACAGCCGGTTGAAGTGGGTGACGTGGCACACGACGAGGTCGCCGCGGTTGGCGGCGGGGTGGCGCATCTCGTTGATGCGGCCCTGCGGCGCGTTGTGCTCGAGGTAGACGGCGGGGATGTCGCGCCCGGGGCGGCGCCCGCCCAGCCACTGCTCGGCCAGATGGTCGAGCTCCTCGGGTCGTTGGAGCACGACGACGTCCACGGCGGCGCGCGCAGCCTCCGCCGGAGTGACCTCGACCACGCTGTCGGGCCAGTCCCAGGTCTGCGCGCGGCCGCGGCCGGCCGGTCCCCGATCCGGGAGGACGGGGACCAGGTATTCGTGGGTGCCCTGTACGAACGAGGTGGTCCAGGACCCGTGCACGTGCCACAGGAAGACCCTCACGACACGGCCTCCACATTGCGAGGCCGACTCGACCGTCGGGGCCGTCCCGCCAGATCGACCACGGCGTCGAGCGCGTCGTCGACGGTGACATCGAGGCATGGCTGCGTCCCCAGCGGGCACATCCGCGCTCGGCACCCGGCGCACCCGATGTCCTGGTGGCCGAGCAGGCGGTGCGGCACCTGCCACGGCCGCCAGCGCACGGCGGGCACGGTGGGGGCGAACAGCGACACCACCGGCGTCGCCACGGCAGCGGCCAGATGGGCCGGGCCGGTGTTGCCGACGACGACACAGGCGGCGGCGGCCAGCACGTCGGCCAAGCCGGCCAGGTCGGTGCGCCCGGCCAGGTTGGTGACGCCCGGTCGCGGCCGGCCGGCCACTCGCGTCGCCAACGCCCGCTCCGACGGCGAGCCCGTCACCACGACGTGCCACCCCGATTCCACGAGGGCGTCGACCAACTGGGTGTTGCGGGCAGGCGACCACGCCCGGGCAGGGACGCTGGCGCCGGGGTGCACCACGACGAACGGCTCGTCGGGCAGCGGCGCAGGAGGCGCCGTCGAGCGCGACCTCATCACGCGCAGGCGGCCGTCGTCGCCGGGCGGCAGCTCGTAGCCCAGCGCCCGCACCAGCGACAGCGACCGCTCCACCTCGTGGATGTCGTCGTCGACCAGGTGCCGAAGGTCGAGCAGCGAGCCCGGGTAGTCGACGCTGATGGCCGCCACCTCGGAGACCCACGCCATGCGCAGCAGCAGGGCCAGCGGGAGCGGGCTCTGGTGGAACGAGGTCAGGATGACCGCCCGGTCGACACCGAGCGCCGACACCCGTCCCACCAGCGCGAGCAGTGCCTCGTTGTCGACGGGCTGGGGATCGGTGACGACCCATGGCGCTTCGAATGTGATGTGGTCGTCGATGCCGGGCAGCAGCGCGGCGGCCGCCTGCCCTCGGGAGCCGGAGAGATAGGTCACGCGGTCGGCGCCCGCCGCCACCGCCCGCACGGCCGGACCCGACAGGAGGACATCGCCGTCGCTGTCGAGACGGGCCACGAGCACGTGGGTCACGGCCGCTCTCCCAGCAGCAGGGCGACCGCCGAGGGAAGGTCGGGCGCCACCTCGGGCGCGGCGTCGACCTCCTCGGGCCGGGTGACCGGCGTGGGGACGAGCACGCCGCGGGCGCCCACGGCGCGGGCTGCGTCGATGTCGGCGCCGATGTCGCCGATCACGGCTACTCGCTCGACGGGCACGCCCAGCCGCTGTGCTGCCTCGACGACCAAACCCGGCGCCGGCTTGCGGCAGGCGCAGCCGTCCGCCGGGCCGTGCGGGCAGTAGACCCACGGGCCCAGCGGCCCCAGCAACTCCTCCACCCGCCGGTTCACGGCGTCGACCTGCTCGGCGGTCAGCAGGTGGCGCGCGATGCCGCTCTGGTTCGACACCACCCCGGTGGGCACGCCCGCCGCCCGGAGCCGGTCCAGCGCCTCCCGGGCGCCGGGCATGGGCCGCACCTGCGCGGGGTCGCCGTTGTAGGGCACGTCCTCCACCAGCGTCCCGTCCCGGTCCAGCAACACC
>JAHWKQ010000129.1 GCA_019347785.1 Actinomycetota bacterium | reverse complement strand
GGGTCCAACGGCGCCCGCGCCGCGTCGATCGCGCATGCGGCGGCAGCCAGGGCCTGCCCCGCCAGCGCCCGGGCCTGGCGCGTCGCCCCGAGGGCGACCGCGACCGTGGCGGGGGCGCCGGCCAGCAGCGCGATCCCCTCCTTGGCCGCCGGCTCGTACGGCCCGGCGCCGCGCGCCGCCAGGGCGTCCGCGGCGGGCACCGTCCCGCCGTCGGTCCCCAGCACCCAGCCCACCCCCAGCAGGGTCTGGAAGGCGTGCGCCAGTGGGATGACGTCGCCTGACCCGCCCACCAGACGGCGCGGGACCGCCGGGGTGAAACCGTCGTCGAGCCGGGCGGTGAGCAGCTCGCACAGTCCCGGGGTCACGCCCGCGTGGCCGCTCAGCAGCGTGACCAGGCGGGCGGCCAGCAGCGCCCGGGCCTCGCCGGGCGACAGCCAGGGCGGGCCGCCCACGGCCCGGCCGAGCAGCAGGTTGCCCTGATGGGCGGCGCGCTCGGCGGCGTCGAGCGGCCGGCTGGCCAGGTAGCCCATCCCGGTGGTGACGCCGTAGACGGCCCCGGCGTCCAGCGCGGCGAGGGCAGCCGCCCGTCCCGCCGCGACGCGGGCGAGCGCGTCGGGGTGCAGCCGCAGGCGCTCGCCGTCCCAGGCGACGCGCTCGACGACCTCGACGGTGAGGTCGGCCGGACCGGACAGGGTGACCATCGGGGCCGAGCGTAGTCGGGGCGCGACGGCCCGGGGCCGAGGATCTGGCCCGCCGCGGCCGTGTCTGCGTAGACTGCTGCCGGGAGCCCAGCGCGGTGAGCACGTGCACCGGCGGCGCCGAACGCGGTGACGGGCTCGAGGATGCGTCGTGTCGCCGACAGGCTCGTGACGGGTCCGAGGGTCTCCGCGGCCGGGGTCGCCCCCTGTCCGTCGTGTGATCACCGGGACAAGCTTCATTTCACGACAGGCACGTGAGGTCGGCGCCGCGGCAAGGGGTTCCGCGTTGATCACGTTCGAGTCCGTGACCAAGCAGTTCCCGGGGGGCACGACCGCCGTCGACGAGCTGCATCTGCAGGTGCCCGACGGCGAGGTCGTGGTGCTGGTCGGCCCGTCGGGCTGTGGCAAGACGACGATCCTGCGGATGGTCAACCGCATGATCGAGCCCTCCGGCGGCCGGGTCGCCGTCAACGGCGAGGATGTCATGCGGACGTCGCCGCCGCGGCTGCGCCGTGGCATCGGCTACGTCATCCAGGGCATCGGGCTGTTCCCCCACCGCACGATCGCGCAGAACGTCGCGACCGTGCCCAAGCTGGAGGGGTGGGACGACGACCGCATCAAGGCCAGGGTCGACGAGCTGATCGAGACGGTGGGCCTGCCCGACGGCGTTCGCGACCGCTACCCGCACCAGTTGTCGGGCGGGCAGCAGCAGCGCGTGGGCGTGGCGCGGGCGCTGGCGGCCGACCCGCCGGTGATGCTGATGGACGAGCCGTTCGCCGCCGTGGACCCGATCGTGCGCACCCGCCTGCAGGACGAGTTCCTGCGGCTGCAGTCGGAGGTGCGCAAGACGATCGTGTTCGTCACCCATGACATCGACGAGGCCATCAAGATGGGGGACCGCATCGCGATCCTGTCGCAGGGCGGTCACCTGCAGCAGTACGCGACCCCCAAGGAGCTGCTCGCCGAGCCGGCCAACGACTTCGTCGCCGACTTCCTCGGCGCCGAGCGGGGGCTCAAGCGTCTCGCCCTCATCCCCGTCTCGCAGGTCGAGGCGGCCCCGGGGCCGGTCGTGGCTCCCGGTGCGGGCATCGACGAGGCGCGGCGAGTCGCCGAGACTCACAGCAGCGACTGGGTCGTCGTCGTCGACGACGAGGGCCGCGCACGCGGCTGGGCCAGGCTGGACGAGCTGGACGGGCGTGGCCCGGTCGACGGTGTCAGGCTTCGCGACTTCGAGCTCACGGTGCACGCCGACGACTCGCTGCGGACGGCGCTCAACGCGCTGGTGATCTCGCGTCACGGCGTGGCCGTCCGCCTGGGCGACGGCGACCGCTACGAGGGCCTGCTCACCCGCGAGCTGCTCTCCGAGGAGCTGCGCTGATGGACTGGGCCTGGGTGGGCGAGAACCTCGGGAGGATCCGCGGCTACGCGCTGCAGCATCTGTTCCTCACCGCCGTGCCGGTCGCGGCCGGCTTCGTGCTGGCGTTTCCCATGTCGCTGGCGGCGATCCGCTGGCGGCGCCTGTACGCGCCGCTGCTGGGCTTCACCGGCATGCTGTTCACGATCCCGTCGATCGCGCTGTTCGTGCTGTTGATCCCCGTCACCGGCCTGGGGCCGCTGACGGCCATCGTGCCGCTGACGATCTACACCCTGCTGATCCTCATCCGCAACACCGTCGAGGGCCTCGACGGTGTCGACCCCGACGTCCGCGAGGCGGCCGAGGCGATGGGCTACACGCGCGGGCGCCGGCTGTTGGGCGTGGAGCTGCCGCTGGCCCTGCCGGTCATCGTCGCCGGGCTGCGCATCGCCACGGTCACCACCGTGGGGCTGGTCACCATCACCGCGCTGATCGGCGCCGGCGGCCTGGGCCGACTCATCGTCGACGGCTTCACGCTGTTCTTCCCCACGTCGGTCGTCGTGGGCGTGGTCCTGTCGGTCGCCTTCGCCGTCGCGGCCGACCTGGTCCTGCTGGCGGGGCAGAAGGCGCTCACGCCCTGGCGCGCGGGACGGGCCTGACGATGGAGCTTGTGGCGCAGCTGCTCGACTGGTTCACCGCCCCGGCGCAGTGGACCGGCTCCAGCGGCATCCCGGTCCGTGTCCTGGAGCATGTGCTCTATACCGTTGCGGCGACCGGGGTCGCGGTGGTCGTCGGCCTGCCCATCGGGCTCGCCGTGGGCCACACCGGGCGGGGGGGCACGGTGGCGGTGAACACCACGAACGTCGGGCGGGCCATCCCCAGCTTCGGGATCATCGTGCTCTTCTTCTTCATCTTCGGCATCGATCCGGTGCCGGCCGTCATCATGCTCGTCGCCCTCGCCCTGCCCCCGATCGTCACCAACACGTACGTCGGGGTGCGCTCGGTCGCCCCGGCCGTGACCGACTCCGCGGCCGGCATGGGCCTGACCGGCTGGCAGGTGCTGCGCGAGGTCGAGATCCCGGCGGCGATGCCGCTGATCATGGCGGGCATCCGCACCTCGGCGGTGCAGGTGGTCGCGACCGCCACGCTCGCGGCCTACATCGGTCTGGGCGGGCTGGGCCGCTACATCTTCGACGGGCTGTCCCAGCAGGTGCTCAACCAGGTCGTCGGCGGGGCGATCCTCGTCGCGCTGCTGGCGCTGGCCACCGAGCTCGCGCTGGGCCGGGTGCAGCGCCTGGTCGTCCCCCGGGGCCTGCAGGCCCGCAGCCGTCAGGCCGCACTCGACGCCAAGCTGACCTGACCCGGACCGCCGCCGCCCCGGATCATCGGCACGCCCATCCAACAGGACGAAAGGACCACCCTCATGCGATTCCGACGCAGCACCCTGGCCGCCGTCATCCTCCTGCTGGCCGTGCTCACCGGCGCGTGCGCCGGCGGCGACGCCCTGGAGGGCGGCGGCGGCGGCAGTGGAGGGACCGTCGTCGTCGGGTCGGCGAACTTCCCGGAGCAGCTCGTGCTGGCGAACATGTACGCCCAGGCGCTGGAGGACGTGGGCGTGAAGACGAAGACGCGGCTGAACCTGGGCTCGCGCGAGGTCGTCTTCCCGGCGCTGAGAAGCGGCGAGATCAACCTGCTGCCGGAGTACACCGGCGCCCTGCTCGACCATCTCGCGGGCGGCGAGAGCACCGTGACCGAGCCGGACCCGGTGTACGAGGCGCTGCAGGAGGAGCTGCCGGAGGGGCTGGTGGCCCTGGAGCCGGCCGAGGCGCAGGACAAGGACGGTCTGGCCGTGCTGCCCGAGACCGCCGAGGAGCACGACCTGGCGACCTACTCCGACCTGGCGCCGGTCGCCGGTGACATGAGCGTCGGAGGCCCGCCGGAGATGGAGACGCGCGAGGTCGGGCTGCCCGGGCTGAAGAAGGTCTACGGCATCGAGTTCGCCGAGTTCGTGCCGCTGGACACCGCGGGGCCGGTGACGTGGGAGGCGCTGCAGAGCGGCAACGTCGACGTCGCGCGCGTGTTCACGACGCAGGGGATCATCGAGGCGCGCGACTGGGTGCTGCTGGAGGACGACAAGGACCTCGCGCCCGCCCAGGAGATCGTGCCGGTCATCGCCGAGGACTCGCTGTCGTCGGAGGTGGAGACGGCGCTGAACGAGGTGTCCGAGACCCTGACGACCGAGGATCTGACCGACCTGAACAAGCAGGTGGAGATCGACAAGAGGGACCCGGCGGCCGTCGCCCGCGGCTACCTGCGCGAGAAGGGCCTCGTGGGGGAGTAGGCGCCCGCCCGCCGCGCTCGTGGCCGGGGTGACCCTGCGGCTGGTGTCCGCGCGCGACGTCGAGCGCCTCGGCCTGTCGCGCCCGGCGGTCCTGGCCGCCGTCGAGGCGGCGGTGCGGGCCCAGGGCGACGGCGACGTCGTCCTCGAGCCCCGCGTGCACCTGCGGCCCCCCAACGACGGCGCCGGCCACTTCAACGTCCTGCGAGGCCACCTCGGGCCGCAGCGCGTCACCGGCGTCAAGGTCGTCGGGGACTTCGTCGGCAACCACCGCCTGGGGCTCCCCAGCGAGCCGGCGCTCGTGACCCTGTACGACCCCGACACGGGGGTTCCGCTGGCGGTCGTCGACGCCACGGCGCTGACCTCGGCGCGCACCGGGGCGGTCACCGCCCTGGGGGCCCGCCACCTGGCGCGCCGTGACGCGCGGGTGCTGGGCCATGTGGGCACGCGGGGCACCGCCTGGTGGAACGTCACCATGCTCGACGACCTGTTCGACTTCGACGAGATCCGCGTGACCAGTCGGCGAGAGGAGTCACGGACCCGGTTCGCCGCCGCGCTGAGCGAGGAGCTCGGCAAGCCCGTGCGCGCGGTGGCCACCGCCCGGGATGCGCTCGTCGGCGCCGACATCATGGTCGAGGCGTCGCGGTTGACCGAGCCGGCCGTGCTGTTGCGCACCGACTGGGTCGCCCCGGGAACCTGCGTGGTGCCCTACGGGACGATCAGCGCCGTGGAGCGGTCGCTGACCGGGGTGATGGACAAGATCGTCGTCGACGACTGGGGCCAGGCCCACGCCGGGCCGTTCGGCGCGCTGCGCGCCCACGTCGACGAGGGTCTGCTCACCCGCGAGACGCTGCACGCCGAGCTGGGCGACATCGTGGCGGGACACAGGCCCGGCCGGCAGTCGGACTCGGAGCGGACGCTGTTCTGGCACCGCGGGCTGGCCACGACCGACCTGGCCGTCGCCCACCTGATCCTGGGCCGCGCCGAGGAGCAGGGGGTGGGCACCGTCGTCCGGTGGTGGTAAGCAGGGAGGGTCGGCGATGCAGGGAGGATGCCCGTGACCTCCGACTCGTCCGCGTCGCAGCGCACGGTCCCGCGCCGGCGGGCGCTGGTGAGGTTCCCAGTCGCCACGGCTGGTGGCGCTGTACTCGCTCGTCGTGATCGCGCTGTCGGCGGCGCTGAGCCTGCTGGCGGAGCTACAGGGCCGTGGCGCCGCCATCGGTCGCCTCGACGCGTCCTACTACCGGACCGGGCCGGTGTTCCTCGGCTTCCGCCTCCTGGGCGCCGTCGCGGCGGTGCTCATCTATTTCAGGGTCGGCCCGGAGGTGATCCTGGCCGAGTCGACCGGCGGGCTGATGTTCAACACCCTGGTCGCGTCGGTGGCGACCATCGTGCCGCTCGGCGCGGTGTTCATCACGCTGCTGGTGTCCTACGGCGGCGTGGAGTTCCTGTACCCTGGCCCGCCCGGTGATGCGCCCGCTGTTCCGCGTCCCCGGCCGGGGCGCACTCGACGCGATCGCGTCGTTCGTCGGCAGCTACTCGGTCGGCATCTACGTCACCAACCGGCTGTACCTGGAGGGCCGCTACTCCGTGCGCGAGGCCACCACCATCGCGACGTGCTTCTCCACGGTGAGCATGGGATTCTTCGCCGTCGTGGCGTCGACGCTGGGTCTGCTCCCGTACTTCCCGCTCATCTTCGCCTCGGTCACGGTCGTCATGGTCGTCCTGGGCGCCGCGCTGTCCCGTCTCCCGCCGCTGTCGCGCAAGCCCGACCGCTACGTCGCCGAGCCCGTCGGCGAGCGCGAGTACACCGGCGGACTGTTCGGCCACGCGGTGGAGGAGGGCCTGGCGTCGGCGGCGCGGGCCCGCGGCGCGGCCACCGAGCTGTGGACGGGGCTGGTCGATGGCTTCAAGCTGTCGCTGCTGATCCTGCCGACCATCCTGGCGATCGGCCTGCTGGCCATCCTGCTGGCCGAGCACACCCCGGTGTTCACGTGGCTGGGCCGGCCGCTGCAACCCGTCCTGTCGCTGCTCGGCCTGCCCGACGTGGGAACGATCGCGCCGGCGTCGCTGATCGGCGTCACCGAGATGTTCCTGCCGGCGCTGCTGTCGACCGAGGCC
>JAHWKQ010000005.1 GCA_019347785.1 Actinomycetota bacterium | reverse complement strand
GGGCACCTCGCGACGACGCCCACGGCGGGCAGGGGTGCTCCGACAGAGGCCGGTCAAGGAGACAGTACGCCCGGTGGAGGGTCTGCAGCGCCAGGTGCTCAGCGAGGCCGCCTATGCAGCCCTGAAGGCGCGCATCATCAACCTGGTCCTGCCGCCCGGCGCACGGTTGCCACTGGACCAGCTCGCCGAGCAGCTGCGCATCAGCCCCACGCCCCTCCGTGAGGCTCTCACCCGGCTCGCCGCCGAAAAGCTTGTGCGGTTCGAGCCCTTCAAGGGATTCACCGTGCAGCCACTGCTGACGTTTCAGGAGCTGCGGCATCTCCACGAGGTTCGCCTGCTGTTGGAGTGTCACGCGCTTGAGAACAGCGCCGGCCGCGTCAGCCGACGCGACCTCGCGTCGCTCGGCGAGGACGTCGATGCGATGGACGAGGTGTTGAACGTGTCGCCGCTGGACGTCGAGAGATTCAACAGCGCCGACGCCCGCTTCCACGACCGCCTGATCTCGCTGGCCGGTAACCCGATGCTGACCGAGACTTACCGCTCGCTGAACATCCATGTCCAGATCGCCAGGCTGTTCCACCGACGTGGCGCGGAGCAGAGCACGGCCGCCAACAGTGAGCACCGCCGGATCGTCGAGGCCTTGCGCCGCGGCGACGGGCAGGCCGCTGCGGAACACGTGGCCTCGCACGTGCGGGCCGTTGTCCGCCGCCTCCAGGCCGTCGGCACGGAGGCTTACCCGCCCGACGTGTCCGGAACCGGGCGCGTGGGCCAATCGCGGGGGAAGCGATGAGCGCGACGGTCGCCTCCTCGATGACCGACGTCTTTGCCCACTGGGGCATCCGGCGCTGCTACACCGTTCCCGGCGAGAGCTTCCTGGAGCTCATCGACGCGGTGGAGCATCACCCACGACTGCGGCTCGTGTCCACCCGGCACGAGTCCGGCGCCGCCTTCATGGCGGAGGCCGACGCGAAGCTGACCGGTACGCCGGCGGTGGCCATGGCCACACGGGGCCCCGGGGCGGCGAACCTCGCCATCGGCGTCCACACGGCCCACCACGACTCCACCCCGATGCTCGTCGTCCTCGGCCAGGTGGAAACCGCCCTGCTTGGCCGGGAGGCGTTCCAGGAGATCGACCTCGCCGCCTTCTACGCCCCGATCACCAAGTGGTCGGCGACGGCCGCCCGCGCAGACCGGGTGCCTGAGCTGATCGCCCGGGGGTTGCGAATCGCCACCAGCGGACGGCCCGGGCCGGTCATGGTCGCCGTACCCGGCGACCTGTTCGCCCACGCGACCGACCGGGCCGACGTTCTTCCCGATGGAGGCCGGGCAACCGTACAGACGGGGGTCACGCCCGGTGACCGCGACCGGCTCGCGCGGCTGCTGTCCGAGTCCCGACGTCCCGTGCTGGTCGCCGGCGGCGGGGCGCGGGACGCGCGGACGCAGCTCGTCAGCGTCGCCGAGCAGTTCGGCCTCGGCGTCTACTGCGCGTTCAGACGTCAGGACGTCTTCCCCAACGACCACCCGCATTACCTCGGACACCTCGGGATCGGCGCTCCCGAGGGCACCCTGCGGGCGCTCGCCGACGCGGACCTCGTCGTGGTGATCGGTTGCCGGCTGAGCGAGATCACGACCCAGGGATACCGTCTGCCCTCGGATGGTGGCCTCGTCGCCCAGATCGACATCGACGCGACCAGCATCGGCGCCACCATCCCGGTCGACCTCGGGATCGTCGCCGACGCCGGTGTCGCACTCGCCGCGCTCTCCGGAGCCGCGCCGGGCCCCTCCAGCCGCCGGGACTGGTCAGCCGGACACCGCGCGTGGCTGGAGGCGAGCACCCCGACCACCCGGCCGACAGCGGGCGGGGTGCACCCCGGCGCGGTGATATCCGCCATGCGCGAGGTCCTGTCCCCGGACGCGATCGTCGCGAACGACGCCGGCAACTTCTCCGCCTTCCTGCATCGCTTCTGGAGCTATGAGCGCCCGCGCACACAGCTGGCGCCCACGAGCGGCGCCATGGGCTACGGGATCCCGGCTGCGGTTGCCGCAAAGCTCGCCTGCCCCAGCCGGACGGTCGTGGCCGCCGTGGGTGACGGCGGCCTGCTCATGACCGGCCACGAGATCGAGACGAGTGTGCGCTACCAGGCCCCCATCATCGTCGTCGTCTTCCAGAACGGCCTGCACGGCACCATCGCGATGCATCAGGCCAGAGAGCTGGGTCAGACGGCCGGGGTGCGCATCGGCGGCCCCCTGGAGCTGGCCGCGTATGCCCGCGGGCTGGGCGCCCGCGGACTCACCGTCGAGGACGAAAGCGGTCTCGCCGACGCGCTTGTGGAAGCCCTGGGGGCCGATACCAGCGTGCTCATCGACGTCCGGACCGACCCCGACATCATCAGCCCGACCGCCCGACTCTCCCAGTTGCTCGACGCCCACGCCGGGTGATCCCCTTGGCGGAGCACGAAACCCCCTCACCGACGGCCACGGAAGGGACAGCGCATGCGACCCCGTGAGGGTGGCTTCGACCTCACACGGCTGACCAGCCCCGAGGCGGGCCGGCGACTGGAAACCGCGAGGCTCGCGCTGCTGCCCGTGGGAGCGACCGAACAGCACGGCCCCAATCTCGCGCTCGGGACCGACTGGCGCGTCGCCGAAGCCATCGCGCACCGTGCCGCGGCGCGGCTCGGGGAGCACGTCCTCGTCGCCCCGGCCCTGCCGTTCGGCCTCTCCGATCACCATATGGATTTTCCGGGAACCATCACGCTCCGCTTCGACACCTTCCGCGCCGTCTGCATCGACGTCATACGCAGCCTCGCCGTCCACGGCGTCGATCAGTTCGTGTTCGTCAACGGTCACCAGGGCAACCAGTCCGCCCTGTCGGTCATCGCCAGTCAGCTGCGCTTCCGCGACGGCTACGACATGGCGGTCTCCTTCTGGATGGCCCAGGCGGGCGATATCACCGCCCGCCACCGACGTACCGAGCGCTGGGGGCACGCCTGCGAGATCGAGGGCAGCGTGGCGCTGGCCGTCGCGCCCGATCTCGTTCGTCGCGCCGAGTTGACCCCCGGAGAGCTCATCGACGACTACGGGGCCTAGGAGGACAATTACCAACCGCACGCACTCGTCGTTCCCAGGTCCTTTGCCGAGCGCACCGGGAACGGCGCGTTCGGAGACGCCACGCAGGCGACAGAGCGCGCCGGCGAGGAGATCGTGGCCGCGGCCGTCGATCGACTGGTGGCCTTCGTTCAGGATTTTCTCGAGCGGCCTCGGGGGAAACGCGAGACAGGAGCCTCCGGCGGGCGGGCCTGAGCGGCCGTCGGCCGCGGCCAGGGCGACCCGGTCAGCGCTCCCGCCGGCTCATCAGCCACGCACCGGCGATGACGAGCGCGGTGCCCACCAGCGCGTTGAGCTCGACCCGCTCGTCCAGGAACACCACGCCGAGGACGGTCGCCACGACCGGCAGGAAGTAGATCGGCATCGCTCCCCGCGAGGCGCCGACGCGCCCGGCCAGGGTCACCATGGCCACGTACGCCAGCCCCGTTGAGGCGACGCCCAGGGGCACCATCGCGATCGCCGACGGCCACGCGAACGCCGACCCGGCGACACCGGCGCCCCCCAGCAGCGCCAGGGGCACGAGGGCGAACAACTGGCCCCGCAGCAGCACCGGCAGAGCGCCGTAGCGCTGCTGCAGCGGCACGGACACGTTGATCGCCAGCGGGTAGCACAGCAGCGCCACCATGGCGAAGGCGATGCCCAGCCCCGCCGAGGGGGAGGCCCCGACGGTCGGCACGGTGATCACCACGATGCCGGTGAAGCCGGTGGCCAGGCCGACGACCTGCAACGGCCGGGGCGCGCGTCGCAACAGGATCGCCGCGTACGTCGCCGAGATCAGCGGCCCGGCGCCGTTGAGCATGCCGGCCAGGGACGAGTCGATGTACTGCTGCGCCAGCGGGAACATCACCAGCGGCACCCCCAGCCACAGGACCCCGACCACGGCGACACGAACGAGGTCGGGGCGCTCGACGGGCCGGCGGGCGGCCGGGAAGGCCGCCAGCGTCAGCGTCCCCAGTGCCAGCCGGGCGAGGGCGACGACCGTGGGCTCGAACGCCTCCAGGCCCACGTCGATGAAGAGGAACGAAGAGCCCCACAGCAGGGCGGACGTGGCGACCAGGCCCCACTCGGCCGGGCCGAAGGCCTCCAGATCGGTCCCCTCTGCGGTGACGTCGCGGCGCCTGCCTTCGACCACGCCCCTCCCATCCGCCTCGGCGTCTCCGGCCGGCCCGGACCGTACCGCCGGGAGGTCTCCCCCGCGGCCGGGCATCCTGTCACACGCGCCCGGCGCGCCCGCGCCGCCGGAAGAGGAGGACCTGGGCCATGGACACCGGCACCGACGGGCTGGGCGGGCGGTTCCGGGGCGCCCTGCTGGGCGTGGCCGCCGGCGACGCCCTGGGGGCGCCCTTCGAGGGTCGCCCCCGCGTCGAGCCCGCCAGCGTGGATGCCTGGGCGCGGGCCGACCAGCCGCTGCGACGGACCGACGACACGCTCATGACGCTCGGGCTGGCCAGGTCGTTGCTGGCGTGCCGGGGCTTCGACGGGGCCCACATGGCGGCGACCTTCGCCGAGGACCACGCCGCCCAGCCGTGGCGCGGCTACGGTGCCGGCCCCCCACGGATCTTCGCCGCCCTGCGCGCGGGTGTGCCCTGGGACGAGGCCGCCCGCGGACTGTTCGGCGGCGGCGGCTCGTTCGGCAACGGCGCGCCGATGCGCGTGGCCCCCGTCGGCCTCGTCCACCACGGCGACCCTGGCGGCGCCGCCCGGCTGGCCGGCCGCACGGCCTCGGTGACGCACGCCCACGAGCTGGGCCGGCAGGGCGCCGCGCTGCAGGCCGCGGCCGTGGCCTGGCTGGTCGACGCGACCGCCCCACCGAGCCGCGATCGCCTGGTTGACGCGGTCCGGGCGGCGGCGCCGGCGCAGGAGTTCCAGGATCGCCTCGACGCACTGGAGGGGATCCCACCGGGCTGGCCGCCCGAGCGGGTCGCCGCGAGGCTGGGCAACGGCATCGAGGCGTTCCAGTCGGTGCCGGCGGCGCTGCACGCCTTCCTGCGCCACCCCGGCTCGCTGACCCGGGCGGTGTGCCACGCCGTCACGCTGGGGGGCGACACCGACACGATCGCCGCGATGACCGGGGCGCTGGCGGGTGCCGCCCTGGGCGCGACGGCGGTGCCCGGCTCCTGGCGGTCCCGGCTCGAGGACGCCGACCGCCTGGAACACCTGGCCGACGACCTGCTTGCCTGGAGCCGCACATGGCGGTCCCCGACAACCACCGGAGGCGACCAACGGTGACGAAGCAGCGGTCCGACGCGCTGGTGCTGTTCGGGGCGAGCGGTGACCTGGCCCGGAAGATGGTGCTGCCCGCCCTGCACGAGCTGTGGCGCGAGGGCCGGCTCGACGTGCCCGTGGTCGGTGTCGCCATCTCGCCGTGGAGCGACGAGGACTTCCGCCGGCACGCCGTGGCCGCCGTCCGCGAGTCACGCCCCGACGCGGCGCCCGAGGGGTTCGCCGCCCGCCTGTCGTTCGTGAGCGGCGACTACCGGCGTCCGGCGACCTACGAGCGCCTGCGCACCGCGCTGGGCGACGCCCGCCGGCCGCTGCTGTATCTGGCGATCCCGCCGGCGCTGTTCGCCGAGGTCGTGGGGCGACTGCGCCACGCCGGTCTGCACGAGCGGGCCCGGATCGCCGTCGAGAAGCCCTTCGGGCACGACCTCGCCTCGGCCAGGGCGCTCAACCGTACGCTGCGCGAGTCGTTCCCCGAGGAGTCGGTGTTCCGCGTCGACTACTTCCTGGGCCTGGACGCCTGCCTGGACCTGATGGTGTTCCGGTTCGCCAACCTCCTGGTCGGGTCGGTGTGGAACCGCGACCACGTCGCCCGCGTCCAGGTGACCATGGCCGAGGACTTCGGCGTCGAGACGCGCGGGGCCTTCTACGACGCCGTAGGGGCGGTGCGGGACGTCGTCCAGAACCACCTGCTGCAACTGGTCGCCCTGGCGGCGATGGAGCCGCCGGCGGCCCCCGGGGCGGGTGCCCTGCGGGACGAGAAGGTGAAGGTGCTGCGGGCCATGCGACCCCTGCGAGCCGACGACGTCGTCCGGGGCCAGTACCGCGGCTACCGAGAGGAGCACGGCGTGGCCGCCGACTCCGACGTGGAGAGCTACGTCGCGCTCCGAGCGTGGATCGCCAACGAGCGCTGGGCGGGCGTGCCGTTCCGGGTGCGAACGGGCAAGCGGCTGGCCAGGACCGTCACTGAGCTCGTCGTCGAGCTCCGCCCGCCACCCGCCGGGGCGACCGACACCGCCGGGATCGAGCACCTGCGGGTCCGCCTCAGCCCGCACGGGCAGCTGGCGGTCGGCCTGCGCACCCGGACCCCCCGGCCCGGGTCAGCCGCCCTGGACCTGGCGGCCCGGGTGACCGAGCTCACCCACGAGGGTGACCGCTCTGAGCGGGAACGGCCCGAGGCGGTGGCATACGCGCGCCTGCTCGACGCGGCGCTGTCCGGCGACGCAGCGATGTTCGTCCGTCAGGACGAGGTCGAGGCGTCGTGGCGGGTGGTGGACCCGCTGTTGGAGTCGCCGCCGCCGGTGGCGATGTACGAGCCCGGGTCCTGGGGCCCGCCGGAGGCCGCACGGCTCGTGCGGGGCCGGGGCGCGTGGCAGGATCCGCCCGCCGACGCGTAGGCCGGCGCGGGCGCGCCGGCACCGGGAGGGGCGGCGATGGTCACCGACGAGGTCGAGCTGGTCTGGGACGCGGGCGCGCAGATCGGCGAGGGCCCCGTGTGGGACGCCCCCCTGCGGACGCTCGTGTGGCTGGACATCCCCCGGGGGCTGGTGCACGCGTGGCACCACGACGAGGGGCCGCGGCAGCCGTTCGCCGTCGGCCAGCCCGTCGGGGCCGTCGCCCCGCGCGCCTCCGGCGGGCTGGTGGCTGCCGTCCGGGACGGCTTCGCGTTCCTGCAGCCGGGCAGCGGGCAGGTGTCCATGGTCGCCGACACCGAGGGCGACCGCCCCGCCAACCGCATGAACGACGGCAAGTGCGATCCCGCCGGACGGTTCTGGGCGGGGACCATGGCCCTCGACGAGCACCCCGGGGCGGGCGCGCTGTACCGCCTCGACCCCGACCTGCGCATCGAGCGGATGCTGGACGGCGTCACCATCTCCAACGGCCTGGGGTGGAGCCCCGACGGCGCCACCATGTACTACATCGACAGCCCCACCGGTGGCGTCGACGCCTTCGACTACGACCCGGACACCGGCGCGGTCGGGGGCCGGCGGAGGGTGATCGACGTGCACGGCCGCCCGGGCATCCCCGACGGGCTGACCGTCGACGCCGAGGGATGCCTGTGGGTCGCCGTGTTCGGCGGCGGGCGGGTGCAGCGGCACGCCCCCGACGGGACGCTGCTGGCCACGGTGGGGTTGCCCGTCACCCAGGTGACCAGCTGCGCCTTCGGCGGGCCCGGTCTGGACGAGCTGTACATCACGTCCGCCCGCGAGCACCTGTCCGGGGAGGCGCTGCGGGACCAGCCACAGGCCGGCGGGCTGTTCCGCCACCGCCCCGACGGGGTCGTCGGCCTTCCCGCCCACGAGTTCCTCGGGTGAGCCGCCGCGCGCGGAGCGCCCCTTGACCCCGCCCCGGGCCGTTCCTACGGTGTGAGCGCTCCTCCAGGCGAGGGAGGAGAACGCGCACGCGCTGTCCGCCTTCGCTCAACCCGGCGAGCGGAAGGACGCGGCCGTGTACGAGAAGGACGGCGAGCGCTACTTCGTGGTCGACGGCCACATCCATTTCTGGGACGCCTCCCCACAGAACCAGGCCAACGAGTACGGTCGCGGCTTCATCGACTGCTTCTACGGCTATCACAGCGCGCTGAGCCCGCCCGAGTACCTGTGGCCCCTGGAGAAGTTCCGCAAGTACTCCGAGGACGACCTGCTGCACGACCTGTTCGAGATCGGCTACGTCGACGTCGGCATCTTCCAGCCGACCTATCTGAAGGACTTCTACGTCGACGGCTTCAACACCACCGAGCAGGACGCGGTCCTGAAGCAGCGCCACCCGGACCGCTTCGTCCTCAACGGCTCGTTCGACCCGCGGTCCGAGCAGGACGCCGTGGACTACCTCGAGCGCCTGTCGGCCGAGCACGCCATCAAGGGCGTGAAGCTGTACACCGCGGAGTGGAGCGGGGACTCCAAGGGCTGGAGCCTGAAGGACCCGTGGGCGAAGAGGTGCCTGGAGAAGTGCCAGGAGCTGGGCATCACCAACATCCACGTGCACAAGGGGCCCACGATCTGGCCGCTCAACCGCGACGCCTTCGACGTGGCCGACGTCGACGACGCGGCCACCTCCTTCCCCGAGCTCAACTTCATCGTCGAGCACGTCGGGCTGCCGCGGCTGGAGGACTTCTGCTGGATCGCCGTGCAGGAGCCCAACGTGTACGCCGGCATGGCGGTGGCCATGGCGTTCCTGCAGACCCGCCCGCGCTACTTCGCCCAGATCATGGGCGAGCTGCTGTACTGGCTGGACGAGGACCGCATCCTGTTCGCGAGCGACTACGCCATCTGGCAGCCCAGGTGGCTGGTCGAGCAGTTCGTCGACTTCCAGATCCCCGAGGACATGCAGTCCGAGTACGGGCGGCTGACGCCCGACGTCAAGCGCAAGGTGCTGGGGCTCAACGCCGCCCGCCTGTACGGCCTGGACGTGCCCGACGAGGTGCCCCAGCCGTCCTCGGCGGCCGCCGGGGTCGGAGACGCCGAGTACCCCGAGGTGCCGGTGTGACGCCGACCCGGGCGGCGCTGTGGGACGCTCTGGCCGGCGTCCGGGATCCGGAGCTTGACGAGCCGATCACCGAGCTCGGCTTCGTCGCGGCCGCCGAGGTCGACGGCGACACCGCCCGGGTGCGGCTGCGCCTGCCGACGTACTTCTGCGCCCCGAACTTCGCCTACCTCATGGTCGCCGACGCGCGCGCGGCGCTGGTGGGAGTACCCGGTGTGCGCCGCGCCGACGTCGGCCTCGACGACCACTTCGCGTCCGGACAGATCAACGCCGGCGTCGCCGGCTCCCGGGGGTTCGTGGCCACGTTCGACGGCCTGGCCGACGACGAGCTGGACGAGCTGCGCCGAACGTTCCGGCGCAAGGCGCTGGCCGCGCGCCGGGACCGGCTGCTGCGCGGGCTGCTGGCCGCCGGCGCCGCCCCCGGCCGGCTCGCCTCGCTGCGCCTGCGCGACCTGCCCGAGGGTGTCGACACCGACGTGTACCTGTCCCGGCGCGCCGAGCTGGGGCTGGACACGGCCCCCGACGCCCCGCTGCTCGTCGATGACGCGGGGCGGCCGATGACCGGCGAGCAGGCCGAGACGGCGCTGCGACGGGGTCGTCTGACCCGGCTCAGCATCGAGGGCAACGCGGCAACCTGCCGGGCCGTGCTCGCGGCCCGCTACCCGGGCGTGGGCGACACCGACCGGTCCGCGGTCGGCCCGTCCCGCGCCTAGGTGGCGA
This sequence comes from Actinomycetota bacterium, assembly GCA_019347785.1. Lineage (GTDB taxonomy): Bacteria > Actinomycetota > Nitriliruptoria > Euzebyales > Egibacteraceae > JAHWKQ01. Next base: position 14,225 of record JAHWKQ010000005.1, on the reverse strand, counting down.
GGCGCACCACCGCCTTTCCCGGCACGCGGCGCTCCATCAGGTCCCGGAGCGCGGCCTGCGGCTGGCCCTCGTCGTCCCAGGAGACCTCGACGCCGATGTTGGTCGACAGCCGTCCGGCGGCGACCTCCCCGGCCAGCCACGCGAGGTCCGAGGCGGCCGAGGGGACGCGCCCCAGCTCGTCGAACAGGAAGACGCCGTACAGCGAGACCCCGCCGCGCCGGTAGACCGTGTCGACCGCGAACGTCGTGTCGTCGCCGGACGAGTTGCCGTAGGCCACGACCGTGCCACCCGGCGCGACCGCGGCCAGCGACGCGGCCAGCGACGCCCCGCCCGCCGACTCCAGCACGAGGTCGTAGCGCGGTCGCTGGTCGTGCAACCCGACCAGCACCTCGTGGGCACCCAGCTCGCGAAGTCCCTCACCACGCTCGGGGCTGCCGACGACACCCGCGACGCTCGCGCCGGCGCGCGCGGCCAGCTGGACCGCGAAGCGCCCGACACCGCCGGCCGCCCCGGTCACCAGGACCCGGCGGCCCAGCAGGTCACGCATGCGCAGCGCCCGCAGCGCCGTGAGGCCGGCCACCGGCAGCGTCGAGGCGTCGGCGAAGCCGCAGCCGTCCGGCAGCTCCGCGAGCCTCCCGGAGGGGACCGCGACACGCTCGGCCCAGCCGCCCTCGGCGACCAGCCCCACCACCCGCGCGCCCGCGGCCGGTCCCGAGCCGTCGGCGGCCGGGCGCTCGACCACGCCGGCGACGTCCCAGCCGGGCAGCCAGCCGGGATCGGCGGCCTGCAGCGCCCGGCGTACCTCTCCGCGGTTCAGCGAGAACGCCCGCACCGCCACCAGGGCCTCGCCCGGGCCCGGCTGCGGCTCGGCCACCTCACTGCGGTTGACCTCGCCCCGCCGCTCGGGACCGACGACCAACGCCTGCACGACGACCTCCCGGTCTGGGCGCCCCGCCCGCCGGCGGGACCGCGGCGGACCCTAGCCCACTCCGGGGGTCAGCGCGTGCGGGGCGGGACTCGGTGCCGCAGCAGCGTCCGCCGCCGGTGGGCGGTGGCGAAGCCCGGGCACAGCCCGCGGCGGCGCAGATCATCGAGGATCCGCGGAAGCGCCTTGATCGTGCGGTGGCTGAAGCCGGCACCGTCGTGCAGCTGCACGATCGCGCCGGGCCCCGCCAGCCGGGAGACGCGCCGGGCGATCAGGCCCGGCCGGCGGCCGTCCCAGTCGCGGGAGTCCACGGTCCACAGCTCCGCCGCCAGCCCCTCGCCACGGACGAGGCGCAGGATCCGCCGGCCCATCTGACCGTACGGGGGACGCATCACCGTCGGGGCGGGAGCGTCCGCGGCCACGATCGCCGCCTGGGTCCTGCGCAGCTCGCGCCTGACCTGCCGATTGGACAGGTCCGGCAGGATCGGGTGCGACCAGGTCTGGTTGTAGACGCGGTGTCCCTCGGCGGCCATGCGCCGGACGACCGGGCGGAGCCGCCGGACCTTGCGGCCGATGACGAAGAACTCCGCCGTGGCGTCGTAGTGGTCCAGGACCCGCAGGAAGGCGCGCGTGTGGACGTCCGGCCCGTCGTTGAAGGTCAGCGTGACCGTGCCCCTGTCGCAGCTCCAGCCGCCGGCCGGTCGGCGTGAGGTCGCCCAGTGGACGTTGCGCTTCGCCGGGCTCCGGGCCTGGTCCAGCGACTCGGCCGAGGAGGTGAGCACCGACGCGACGAACGCCGTGGAAGTGGCCACCAACACCAGTGCGGTGGCCATGCGCAGCCCGTCCCCGACGCCGGTGAACAACCTGCCGCCCACCTGTTCCTTGTACCTGGGGACAGGGTAGCTGCACGGCAACCGCCGCAGCCGGGAGAGGAGGCACCCGCATGGACGAGCCCTCGCTGTTCGACGCCGCGCCCGCGCAGCGGCCGCGATTGTCGGACCTGCGCGACGCGGCCGCGACCTGCACCAACTGCGGCCTGTACCGCGACGCCAGCCAGACCGTCTTCGGGCGGGGACCCGACACCGCCCGGCTGATGCTGGTGGGCGAGCAGCCGGGGGACCGCGAGGACCTGGACGGCCGGCCGTTCGTCGGGCCGGCGGGTCGCCTGCTGGACCGCGGGCTGGTCGACGCGGGGATCGACCGGCGGGACGTGTACGTCACCAACGTCGTGAAGCACTTCAAGTTCGTCCGCCGTGGCAAGCGGCGCATCCACCAGAAGCCGAATGCCGACGAGATCGCCGCGTGCAGGCCGTGGCTCGAGGGCGAGCTGGCGGCGGTGCGGCCCGAGGTGGTGGTCGCCCTCGGGGCCACCGCCGCCAGGGCCCTGCTGGGCCCGTCGTTCCGGGTCTCGCGCCAGCGCGGCGAGGTGCTCCGACTGAACGGCGCGAGCTGCACCGCGACGCTGCACCCCTCGGCCATCCTGCGCCTTCCCGACGACGAGCGCGACGCCGCCGTCGGCGACCTCGTCAACGACCTCTCGGTCGCCGCGGCCCTCCTCGGCGGGTGACGGCGCGGTGCGCGTCGAGCACAGCGTCGACATCGCCCGTCCCGTCGAGCGGGTCTTCGCCTACACGAGCGAGCCGGAGAACGACCCGGCCTGGGCCCGTGCCAAGACCCAGGTCCGACGTCTCTCCAGGGGGCCGACGGCCGTCGGCTCCAGCCACCGCGAAACGGTGTCGTTCCTGGGGCGGCGCATCGACCACACCGTCGAGGTCGTCGACCTCCAGCCGAACGCCTCGATCACCTGGCGTGTCGAACACGGACCGGTGCCCGGCACCATCGCGTACGGCTACGAGGGCGTCGGCGACGGCACCCGCTTCACGCTGCGACTGGACGTCGATCTGGTCGGCCCGCTGGCGCTGGGCGAGCCACTCGTCAGGCGGGCCGCCGAGCAGCAGGTCCGGGCGGACCTGGTCACCCTCAAAGACGCCCTGGAGCGCGACCCCGGGTAGCGCGCCGGTCAGCGGCGGTCGAGCTCGGCGGTGTCGTGGTCGGCGGCCGGCTCCGGCTCCTCGACCTCGACCCGCTCGCGCCGCAGGTCCTCGGACACGGTCACCTCGCGAGTGACCTCCTCGGTCTCCAGCCGGACGCGTTCCCTGGCGACCGGCCGCTTCTCGACCACCGGGTGCTCCTGCGTGAGGGTGACCTCGTGCTCCTCCTCCGAGATGACCGCCTCCTGGGCGGCCTCCGGGTCGGTCTCGGTGATCGGCTCGCGCTCCAGGCGCACCCGCTCGCGGCGCACGGGCACCTTCCGCGTGACCGCCTCGGTCTCCACGTACCTGCGCAGCCTGGCACGCTCCGCCTCGCGACGCTCGGTGCCGACGTGCAGCTCCTCCTCGGAGCGGGTCACGGCGGGGCCGCCGGCGACCAGGTCGTCACGGTCGGTTGCATCCGGCTCCGCGGCGGGTTCGGCGTCGTCAAGCCCGTAGTGACGGTACAGCTCGGCCTCCTCCTCGGGCAGCAGCTCCTGGTCGGCCTCCATGAGGGGCGCCTCCTTGACGGTCTCCTTGTCGTAGTCGACCACCAGGACGTCGCCCTGCACGCTGGCGCCGGCCAGGGGCACGAAGCTGGACCCCCCGCCGAAGAGCCCGGTGTTGACCAGCGCCCACTCGGGGCGATCGGTCTCCCGGTCGAGGTAGATCTCCTGAACCGTGCCGATGCGCCGGCCGGCGCGGTCGTTGGCGCTCCCACCGCGCAGTGCGAGCACCTGCTGCGTGTCCATGTCCGACCTTTCCTGCCGCGGTGCCAGTGCCTCGAAGACCTCTGGTACCCACAGGCCCCCGGCGCCTACCGGGCGCTCGCCGCGGGGGCGACTTCGGGCTAAGGAAGCAACCGGGGTCAGCCGATAACACCGTGGATGAAGCGGACAATTTGGCAGTGGTACCTGCTGGGCGGCGCTGTCGTCGCGGCCGCCTACCTGCTGTTGAACCCGACGGCCACGACGAAGCTGGTGCTCTACAACGGCATCGGTCTGTCCGCCGTCGTCGCCGTCGTGGTCGGGACGACGCGGAACCGCCCCAGTCACCGGCTGCCGTGGATGCTGATCGCCGCCGGACAGACGGTGTTCCTCGGCGGTGACATCGTCTACTACGTCTACGAGGGCATCCTGCGCATCGCGTCGCCCTTCCCCTCGCTGGCCGACGCGGGCTACCTGACCAGCTACCCCTTCCTCATCGCGGGCCTTTTCCTGCTGCTGCGCGCCCGCAGCCCCGGCAGGGACACCGCCAGCCTCGTCGACGCGCCCATCATCGCCACGAGCCTGGGCCTGCTGTCGTGGCTGTTCCTCATGCAGCCGTACCTCGACGACCCGACGCTGACGTGGCCGGAGCGGCTGGTGTCCCTGGCCTACCCGCTGATGGACGTGCTGGTGCTGGCGTCCGCCGCGCGGCTGGCCGTGGCCGGCGGAAGCCGGTCGCCCGCCTACTACCTGGCCAGCGGCAGCCTGGTGGGCCTGCTCGCGGCCGACACCGTCTACGGCGCCATGACCCTGACCGGCGGCTACACCACCGGGGGTCCGGTCGACATCGGCTGGATGGCCTTCTACCTGCTCATGGGCGCGGCGGCGCTGCACCCGTCGATGGTGGCCCTGTCCCAGCCCACTGGGACCAGCGAGGGGCGCCTCACCCGCGCCCGGCTGGCCTTCCTGGTCGTCGTGGCGGTGGCGGCGCCCACCGTCGTCGTCGTGGAGACCATCCGCGGGCTCCCCATCAACGTCCCCGTCATCGTCGGTGGCACGAGCGCGCTCTTCCTGCTGGCGATCGTGCGCATGGTCGGCCTGGTGCGCATCCTCGAGGGCACACTGCAGCGCCTCCGCCACGCCGGTGCCCGCGACCGTGTCCTGCGCGAAACCGGCACGGTGCTCGTGGCGGCCACCGAGCGGGAGGAGATCTGCGACGCCGCCGCGGAGGCGGTCACCACGCTGGTGGTCGACGATCTCGTCGGGGTGCGCATCGCCGTCGGCTCCGAGGAGCAGCTCGCCGTGCTGGCCAGCCGCGGTGAGGGGGCCTCGCTGGCGCAACAGCCGCTGGTGCTGGACCACCTGCCGCCGCGCGCGCGCGACGCCGTGCGCTCACTGCAGCCGATTGAGGTCCCGCTACCGCTCGACGGGACGTTCCCCTCCGCGGCGAGCGGCAGCATGTTCCTCGCGCCGCTGACCGTGCATGAGCGCCTCGGCGGCCTGGTCATCGTGACCACCGCCGAGCGCCTGCCGACCGAGGACGCCGACAACGTCGTGACGCTGACGTCACAGGTCTCGCTGGCGCTGGAGAGCGTGGCGCTGCTCGAGGACCTCGCCCGCCGCCACGGCGAGCAGCGCTTCCGCTCGCTGGTGCAGAGCTCGTCCGACGTCATCATGATCGTCGAGCCCGACGCGACGATCCGCTTCGACAGCCCGTCGATCGAGCGGGTGCTGGGGTACGCCTCCTCCGAGCTGGTCGGCACCCAGCTGCTCGACCTCGTCCACCCCGACTACGTCGAGCACGTGCGGGTGTACCTCGGCGACGTCATCCGCCGGGGCCCGGGCCTGGCGGCCACGATCGAGTGCCGCATCCGCCACCGCGCCGGCCACTGGCTGGATGTCGAGACGGTCGCGAGCAACCTGCTGGACGACCCCAACGTCGAGGGGCTGGTGCTCACCACCCGCGACGTGAGCGAGCGCAAGGCCCTGGAGGAGCAGCTCACCCGGCAGGCCTTCCACGACTCGCTCACCGGCCTGGCGAACCGCCTGCTGTTCGCCGACCGCGTGGGCCACGCGCTGGCGCGCCGGGAGAAGCCCGACCAGTCGCTGGCCGTGCTGTTCATCGACCTGGACGACTTCAAGACCATCAACGACAGCCTGGGGCACACCGCGGGCGACGACCTGCTGAGGGTGGTCGCCGACCGGCTGCGCGGCTGCCTTCGGTCCGCCGACACGGCCGCCCGCCTGGGCGGCGACGAGTTCGCGGTGCTGCTGGAGCAGACCGAGGACTCGCCCGGGGTGGACACGGTCGTCGCCCGCCTGCTGGAAGCGCTGCGCGCGCCGCTGACCCTGTACGGCAAGGAGGTGTCGGTCACCGCGAGCATCGGCGCCGCGCGGGCCCAGCACGCCGAGCAACCCCAGGCCGACGTGCTGCTGCGCAACGCCGACGCGGCGATGTACATCGCCAAGAGCTCGGGCAAGAACCGCTGCACGACCTTCGAGCCGAGCATGCACACGCGGGTGGTCGAGCGGCTCGAGCTCAAGGCGGACCTCAAGCGCGCCGTGGAGCACGACGAGCTGGAGCTGCACTACCAGCCCATCCTGAAGCTCGACACCGGCCGGGTCGTCGCCCTCGAGGCGCTGCTGCGCTGGGACCACCCCCGCCGCGGGCGGGTCCCGCCAATCGACTTCATCCCGCTCGCCGAGGAGACCGGCCTGATCGTGGAGGTGGGACGCTGGGTGCTCGAGCAGGCCTGCCGCCAGGCGCGTGGCTGGCCCCCGGGCGAGTCCGGGCGGCGGCCGCTGGTCAGCGTCAACCTGTCCGCACGCCAGCTGCAGGACCCGGGGATCGTCGACGAGGTCGCGGAGTGCCTGCGCACCTCCGGGCTGCCCGCTCGTGACCTGGTCCTGGAGGTCACCGAGACCAGCCTCATGAGCGACGCCGAGGCCACCATGGAGCGGCTGCACCGGCTCAAGGCGCTCGGGCTGTCCCTGGCGATCGACGACTTCGGCACGGGCTACTCGTCCCTGTCGTACCTGCAGCGCTTCCCGGTCGACATCATCAAGATCGACAAGACCTTCGTCGGCTCACTGACGACCGGCGCCGAGGACGCCAAGCTCGCCGAGGGCATCCTCACGCTGGCCAAGACCCTGGGAGTCAAGACGGTGGCCGAGGGGATCGAGCAGCCCGGTCAGCTGGCGAGCCTGCGGTCGCTCGGCTGCGCCTACGGGCAGGGCTTCCTGTTCTCCCGGCCCCTGCCGACCGAGGCGCTGGGCCGCCTGCTGGAGGACCCGGACCGCTTCGCCGGCATCGCGGCGGCACAGGGCGACGGCCGAGGGCCGCGGGCCGCCCGGGCCGGCGCCGCGGGGACGGGCCGCTCAACTCCCTGAGCCTGCTGCCGACCTTGTCCACGGAAGCCGTAACGCGGTCTGGCGGACGCGGGCGCGGCCAGACCGCACTCGTGGGACAGGGCGGGCTGGGAGGGCCACATCGACACCGATCCGCACACATGGCCCGCGTCGGACCCGGGGCGGTGGCACCCCGGGCCCGGACCGGCCGCCGACAGCGGTGCCGCCGTGACGGACACCGCCCGGTCGAGCGTCGAGAGCCAACACGGCGCGGCGGCGCTGCAGCGGCTGGGGACCCAGCTGGACGAGCTGCACGCGGCGACGGCGACGCCCATCACCGCCCGCCGCGTCTGGCTCCAGTGCTGGGGGCGGGCGGCGCCCGAGCACGGGCCGTGGTCGCTGGTCGTCCGGGAGCCGCGGGGCGGCCGCCCCGTGGCCGCGGCGCTGCTGGGGTGCCTGCAGCGTCCGGGCTGGCTGGAGATCGGCGGGCTCGGCCAGTCCGGCGGCGGCCGCTGCCGCCTGCCCGCCCGCACCCCCCGGGGGGCGACGGCGCTGGCCGACGCCATCCGTGTGCGGCTCGGGCGGCTCGACCAGCCGTGGGTCCTGCGCCTGGAGCACCTGCCCCCCACGGACCCGGTCGCGGAGCGGCTCGTCGCCACGCTGCCCCGGGTCCGCGTCGTGCCCGCCGAGGGCATCCCCAAGCTGTTGCTCGGCGCGGACCGCCGCCTGGAGGCCTACCTCGGCAAGGGGCTGCGCAAGCAGTTGCGCCGGGCCCGCGGCCGGATCGTGGCCGACGGCGTCGACCTGTCCGTCGAGCACGTCCGCGACCCGGAGCGGATCACCGCCGTCCTGGGACAGATCGAGGCGGTGCACCGGCGGCGCGAGCACGACCGGGGCCGGCGCAGCGACCTGGACACGGCGGTCGGGCTGTGGCTGTGGCGCGACAGCATCCTGCAGCACGCGCATCGGGGGGAGGTCGAGGTCGGACTGCTGTGGCTGGAGCGGGAGCTCGCCGCCTACACGGTCGCCCTGCTCGACGGGCGCAGCTACCGGCTGCTGGACGGGCGGTTCGCCACGCCGTGGGCCCGCTACTCCCCGGGGCGGCTCATCGAGGCCGCGGCGCTCGAGCGGCTGCTGGCCGGCGGCCACTTCGCCGAGCTGGACTGGATGAGCGCGGTCGGCATGGAGACGCTACTGGGCTACAACTACGTGGAGCCCACCGTGCATCTGCTGGCCGCCGCCCCGTCGCTGAGCGAGCGGGAGCGCGTGACCGCCGCCGCGCTCGCCGCCGGCGGCTGAGCCCCGCGCCGAGGCTCGGGGCCTCGACCCCCTTGCCCCGATGCCAGCGCTTTGGTACGGATGGCTCCCACGCCACGCGGCCGACGCCCGCGCGGCGCGAGCCGGCGGACGAGGAGCGACGACATGGGTGCCTACGAGGACGCCTTCACCCGCAGTGTCTCCGACCCCGAGGGGTTCTGGGGACAGGCCGCGCAGGGCATCAGCTGGTACCGGCCGCCCGAGCGCGTCCTGGACGACAGCGACAGCCCCTTCACCAGATGGTTCGTGGGCGGGGAGCTGAACACCTGCTACAACGCCGTCGACCGCCATGTCGAGTCCGGCCGGGGAGGCCAGCCCGCGCTGGTCTACGACAGCCCCGTGACCGACACCCTGCGGCGCCTGACCTACGCCGAGCTGCGCGACGAGGTCGCCCGTTTCGCCGGCGCTCTCGCCGCCCAGGGAGTCACCAGAGGCGACACCGTCGTGATCTACATGCCGATGGTCCCCGAGGCCGTCGTGGCCATGCTGGCGTGCGCCCGGCTGGGGGCGGTGCACTCCGTCGTGTTCGGGGGCTTCGCCGCGAAGGAGCTGGCCAAGCGCGTCGACGACGCCCGGCCGACCCTGCTCGTGACGGCGTCGTGCGGCATCGAGGCCGGCCGTGTGGTCGAGTACATGCCGCTCGTGGACCGAGCCCTGCAGGTGGCCGAGCACCCGCCGTCGACGTGCGTCGTCCTGCAGCGCCCGCAGGCCCCCGCCGAGCTCACCGAGGGCCGCGACCTGGACTGGCACGAGGTCGTCGCCGACGCCGAGCCCGCCGACTGCGTCCCGGTCGCGGCCACCGATCCCCTGTACATCCTCTACACGTCGGGCACCACCGGCAGGCCCAAGGGCATCGTGCGGGACAACGGCGGCCACGCCGTCGCCATGCGGTGGAGCCTGGAGAACGTCTACGACGTGCACCCGGGCGACGTCTGGTGGACCTACTCGGACGTGGGCTGGGTCGTCGGGCACTCCTACATCGTGTACGCGCCCCTGCTGACCGGCTGCACCACGGTCGTCTTCGAGGGCAAGCCGGTGGGCACGCCCGACGCCGGGGCCTTCTGGCGCGTGATCGCCGAGCACGGCGTCAAGGCCCTGTTCACGGCGCCGACCGCCTTCCGCGCGATCAAGCAGGCCGACCCCAAGGGGGAGCTTCTCGCCGACCACGACCTGGCGGGTTTCCGGATGCTGTTCCTGGCCGGCGAGCGGCTCGACCCGGACACCTACCACTGGGCCAGCGAGCTGCTGCAGCGTCCCGTCATCGACCACTGGTGGCAGACCGAGACGGCCTGGGCGATCGTCGCCAACCCCATGGGCATCGAGCCGCTGCGGATCAAGCCCGGCTCGGCGACCAAGCCGGTGCCCGGCTACGACGTGCGCGTCCTCACCGAGGAGGGCGACCCGGCCGATGCCGGACAGGACGGGATGCTGACCGTCAAGCTGCCGCTGCCGCCGGGCACCATGACCACCCTGTGGAACGACGACGAGCGCTTCGTGGAGGACTACTTCAGCGTCTACCCCGGCTACTACTTCACCGAGGACGGGGGCAAGATCGACGAGGACGGCTACGTCTGGGTGCTCGGCCGGGTCGACGACGTGATGAACGTCGCCGGCCACCGGCTGTCGACCGGGGCGATGGAGGAGGTCCTCGCCGACCACCCCGACGTCGCGGAGGCGGCGGTCTTCGGGGTGGCCGACGAGATGAAGGGCCAGATGCCCGTGGGGCTGGTCGTGCTCAGTGCGGGTGTGGAGCGCGACACCGCCGAGATCTCCGCCGAGCTGTCCGCAAAGGTCCGCGACGAGGTCGGCGCCATCGCGGCGCTCAAGGACATCAGGGTCGTCGACCGCCTGCCCAAGACCCGCTCGGGCAAGATCCTGCGGGCTCCGATGCGCGACATCGCCGACGGCAAGGAGATCGACGTGCCGTCGACCATCGAGGACCCCGACGTCCTCGACGAGGTCCGCGGCGCCCTGGGCGAGCTGGCCTCCCGCGAGGGGTGAGGCGCGGGGGAGGGGCGTCAGGCGAAGTTGGGCCAGAGCTCGGGGCGGATGCCCCACTCGACGAGGCGCTTGACCTCGGGGGCGTACAGGTGACGCAGCTGGTCACGGAAGCCCGGCACCGCATCGATGTCCCAGCCGCCCGACGACGGCCGGCTCGTCCAGCTGGGCCGGTCGATGCCGGACAGCGGCACGGGCTCCAGCCCCATGGCCCGCCACACGACGTCCACCGTCGCCTGGGGGTCCTTCACCATCTGCTCGTACTGCTGCACGACGATCCGCTCGCGCCCGCACACCGAGGCCCAACCCTCGAGCTGGCTGGCGTACATCCCGGCCCACACGCCGCCGCCGCCGGCACGCTGGGACCAGCGTCGCAGGGCCTGTGTGGGCGGCGCCTCGGGCATCGTCTTGTTGGAGCGCGCCAGGCGCATCGCCGAGATGTAGCGCTCGATCGGGTCCCGCAACAGCACGACGATCGGCGCGCGGGGTCGCAGCACCTCCGCCGCCACGGCCGGGACCCACGGGGAGCGCAGGTACGCGGGGGTGAACTCGCCGCGGCGCATCCTGCCCCCGTAGAACAGGCGCAGGTACTCCTCCCGGTACTCCGGCCGCCAGCCGTGCGCCAGGGGGATCGTCAGGAAGTGCTGCTCCTTGCGGCGGTTCTTGCCCAGGGCGACGCGCGGGTGCTGGCACAGCAGGTCGGTGAACCAGGTCGTGCCCGAGCGCTGCGCGCCGATCCCGAGCCAGGCGGGACCACTGGGATGAGCCATTGAGCGGCGAGTATAGGCGAGATCGTGGCCGGACCCACCGGGGGGCCGGCCGGGGTGGCCGTATCCTGACCCGCCGGCGAATGTCTGACGCATGACCGGCACGTGGTGGCAGCACGGGACGATCTACCAGATCTACCCGCGCAGCTTCAGCGACTCCGACGGCGACGGGGTCGGGGACCTGCCAGGGATCACCGCCCGACTGGACTACCTCAACGACGGGACACCGGGCTCGCTGGGGGTGGACGCGATCTGGCTCTCGCCGTTCTACCCGTCGCCCATGGCCGACTTCGGCTACGACGTGAGCGACTACACCGGCGTGCACGAGCTGTTCGGGACCCTGGACGACTTCGACGAGCTGGTGGCGCAGGCCCACCGCCGCGGCATCCGGGTCGTCATCGACTGGGTGCCCAACCACACCTCCGACCGCCACCCGTGGTTCCAGCAGTCGCGATCCAGCCGCGACGACCCCAGGCGCGACTGGTACGTCTGGCGCGACCCCGCCCCCGACGGGGGCCCGCCGAACAACTGGCTGTCGGCGTTCCCGCGCGCCGGGCGCGCCTGGACGTGGGACGAGCCGACCGCCCAGTGGTACCTGCACTCGTTCCTGCCCGAGCAGCCAGATCTGAACTGGGACAACCCGCAGGTCGAGGCCGCCATGCACGACACACTGCGCTTCTGGCTGGAGCGCGGGGTCGACGGCTTCCGCATCGACGTCGCCCACAGGCTGGGCAAGGACCCCGAGCTGCCCGACGTCCACAAGGAGATGGACCCCGAGCACAGGCGGACGGTGCTGCCCCCGGTGCCGGCGTCCGGGCCCCTGGCGACGCTTCACGACCAGGACTGGCCGACCGGTCACGACCGCCTGCGCGCCGTCCGCAGGGTGGTCGAGGACTACGGCGACCGGGTGATCATCGGCGAGGTCTACCTGCTGGACCAGCGGCGCCTCGTCCGGTACGTGGCGAACGGTGACGAGCTGCATCTGGCGCACAACTTCGTCTTCGTCCACCAGCCGTGGAAGGCGGCGGCCTTCCGGTCCGTGATCGAGGAGTTCGAGACGCTCGCCACGCCGGCGACCTGGCCGGCGTGGTTCCTCAACAACCACGACCACTCACGGACGGCGACCCGCTACGCCGAGGGCGCCGGCGACAGCGCCGCACGTGCCCGCGTCGCCGGCATGCTGGTGCTGACGTTGCGGGGAACGCCCTTTTTGTACCAGGGCGAGGAGCTGGGGCTGCCCGACGGCGAGGTGCCGCCCGAAACGGTCGTGGACGTTGACGGGCGCGACCCCCAGCGCACCCCGATCCCGTGGGAGCCGCCGTCGGCGGCCGGGCCCGGGGCGGGGTTCACGACGGGGACGCCGTGGCTGCCGGTGCAGTCCCACGCCGAGCGACTCAACGTCGCCACGCAGTCCGCCGACCCGGCGTCGACGCTGTCGCTGTACCGCAGGCTGCTCGCCTACCGCCGGGACAGCGAGGCGCTCCGGGAGGGCGCCTACCGCGCGCTGGACGCCGGCGACGACCTGCTGGTCTTCCTGCGCGGCGAGCGGGTCATGGTGGCCTTGAACTTCTCCGCGGACGCCACCGTCCTCGATGCGGCGGGGCTGGGGCTGCCGGCCTCGGGGCGCCTGGACGTGTCGACCGACGCGGGGCGGGAGCCGGCCGCCGTCGACCTGTCGGCCCTGCGGCTGGGGGGCGACGAGGGGGTCATCGTCCGCCTCCCGTGACGGCCGGCTCCGGGTCGCGTTCCTAGGTCACGGACGCGTGCCTGTGTAGCCTTGGGCACAGAAGTTCATTGGCGTAACTACAGCCACGGGGGATGTCATGGTCCGCTCGACGACCTGGCCGGAGTCGCCGACGGGTGAGGGCCCCGTGCCGCTCGGGCGCACCCCCGGGCCGGTCGATCCCGTCCCGCGGCCCGGGGGCGGCGCCACGACGCGGGGCGCGCCGGGTGGCGCCGCCGCGTTCACCGAGGCGGCGATGCTTCGCCCCGTGCGCCCGCGGCCCGAGCACGGCTGGCGCCGGGGGCTGTACGAGCTGACCGGCGGGCACGTGAACCTGGGACCGTCGCGTCGTGAGCAGCGGGACCGCGCCACCATGTCGCGGGTCACCGCGTCGACCCGCGGCTGCCAGCGGGTGGCCGTGCTGTCGCGCAAGGGAGGGGTCGGCAAGACGACCACGACGCTCATGCTGGGCCACACGTTCGCTTCCCTGCGCGGCGACCGGGTGGTGGCGGTGGACGGAAACCCCGACGCCGGCAGCCTCGCGTACCGGGTGCCCCGGGACTGCGACGCGACGATCGGCGACCTGCTCGACGACCGGGCGCAGGTCAAGGGCTACCCCGACGTCCGCCGCTACACGTCACAGGCCCCGTCGCGGCTGGAGGTCGTCGCCTCCGACGACAACCCGCGCATCACCGACGGGCTCGGGCGCGACGACCACGAGGAGGCGCTGGAGCTGCTCGCCGTGCACTACAACCTCGTGCTGGTCGACACGGGCACCGGCATCCTGCACTCGGCCACACGCGGCATCCTGGACGCCGCCGACCAGCTCGTCGTCGTGGTGGCCCCCTCGCTGGACGGCGCGCGCGCCGCCGCCCAGACCCTGGACTGGCTCGACCAGCACGGCTACGCCTTCCTCACGAGTCAGGCGGTGGCGGCCGTCAACCGCGTCGGTCCGACCCGGCGGGTGCAGCTGGACCGGGTCGAGCGCCACTTCGCGGACCGCTGCCGCGCCGTCGTGCGCATCCCCGAGGACCAGCACATGCACGACGGGGCCCAGGCCTCGCTGGATGACCTGCGCCCACGGACCCGGACCGCCTACGTGGAGCTGGCCGCTGCCGTGGCCGACGGGTTCCAGGCGGCCAGCCAGGAAGCGCCATGAACGCCCTCGCCGTCATCGCCCTCTCCGCCTTCGACATCTCCCCCGACCCCGACGCGCTGCCGCTGACCGAGACGCTGGTCGAGCTGGGCGGCGGCGTGGCCTTCTACGTCCTGCTCGCGTGCGTGATCGGCACGCTGGTGTCCATCGGGGTGTGGGTCACCGGGCAGGCGCTGAGCAACCCCCGCCTGGCCAGCTACGGCAAGGTCGGCGTCTTCTCCGGCATCGCCCTCGGCGGCCTCACGGCCATCGCG
>JAHWKQ010000128.1 GCA_019347785.1 Actinomycetota bacterium | reverse complement strand
GGCGCCAGGCTGGGAATCCTCGTCAAGGGCGTCGAGGCGCTGGAGCAGGCGCGCGCCGTGGACGTGGTCGTGTTCGACAAGACCGGCACGCTCACCGAGGCCCGCATGGCGGTCACCCGCGTCGTCGGCGATGCCGAGGCGCTGCGCCGCGCCGCTGCAGCCGAGGCCGGCTCAGAGCACCCGATCGGCCGCGCGATCGTCGAGGCGCTCGACGCCCCGCCACCACCCGCCACGGCGTTCGAGGCGCTGGCCGGCCACGGCGTGCGCGCCACCATCGACGGCACCGACGTGTGGGTCGGCACCGCCAAGCTGATGGCCGAGGCCGGGATGGTCGTGGCGGCCCGACACCAGGACGCGGCCGACGAGCTCGCCGGGCAAGCGATCACCGCGGTGTTCGTGGCCTGGGACGGCCACAGCCGCGGCGTGATCGGCGTCGCCGACACGGTCAAGCCCGGCGCCGCCGACGCGGTCGCCGAGCTCCGCGCGCTCGGGATTGACGTCGCGCTCCTCACCGGCGACCACCACGCGACCGCCCGGGCTGTCGCCGCGCAGGTCGGCATCGACACCGTGGTGGCCGAGGTGCTGCCCGACGCCAAGCAGCAGGAGGTCGCACGCCTGCAGGCCGAGGGCCGCCGCGTCGCCATGGTCGGCGATGGCGTGAACGACGGGCCGGCACTGGCCCAGGCCGACCTCGGCATCGCGCTCGGAGCCGGCACCGACGTGGCGCGCGCGGCGAGCGACATCACGATCCTGCGCCCCGACCTCGGCGCGGTCGGCGACGCCGTGCGCCTGTCGCGGCGCATCGAGCAGGTGATCCGGCAGAACCTCGCGTGGGCGTTCGGCTACAACGTGCTGGCGATCCCCGTCGCGGCCGCGGGGCTGCTCGACCCGGCCATCGCCGGCGCGGCGATGGCGCTGTCGTCGGTCAGCGTGGTCGCCAACTCCCTGCGGCTGAACCGGGCGGTGCCACGGTGAGCGACCCCGGCTACGCCGGCGACAGGGCGGCCGTGCTGCGCCGCCTCGCCCGCATCGAGGGGCAGGTCCGCGGCATCCAGCGCATGGTCAGCGAGGACTCCTACTGCATCGACGTGCTCACGCAGGTGAGCGCGGTCAAGCGCGCGCTCGACAAGGTCACGGTGCTGCTCGTCGCCGACCACCTCCAAGGCTGTGTGCTCGACGCGGCGAACGCCGGTGACGGCGACGCCGCGCAGGCGCGCCTGGACGACGCGACGGAGGCCATCGGGCGGCTGTTGAGGTCGTGATCCCCTAGGCTCCTGCCGACCACGGCCAGCACGACCACCGGAGCCACCCCATGGCACAGTCCGCCAGCGGCGCCCAGGCGATGCACGCGCTCGCCGAGGCGGGCGTCGAGCACCTGTTCACCCTCTCGGGCGGGCACATCTTCCCGTTCTACGAAGGCTGCCGCGACGCCGGCATCCGCCTGGTCGACTTCCGCCACGAGCAGTCCTGCACGTTCGCGGCGGAGGCGGTCGGCAAGCTGACCCGCCGGCCGGGCGTCGCCGCGGTCACCGCCGGCCCGGGGGTGACGAACGCGATGAGCGCGGTGGCGACCGCTCGGTTCGGCGGCTCGCCCCTGCTGCTGCTCGCAGGCCGCGCGCCCGCGGCCACCTGGGGGCAGGGCAGCCTCCAGGAGATCGACCACGTCCAGTTCATGGTGCCGGTCGCGAAGTTCGCGGTGACCACCCCCGACCCCGCCACCGTCACCCCCCTGGTGCTGGAGGCCTACCACACGGCCGCCGACGCCCACCGCGGTCCGGCGTTCGTGGACATCCCGATGGACGTGATCTACACCGAGGCGGAGGCCGGACCGGCGTACCCGGCTCATGAGGACCAGCGTGAGGTGGTCGGCGCTGAAGGCGTCGCCGCGCTGCTCGCCGCGGCCGAGCGGCCGGTCGTCGTCGGCGGGACCGACGTGTGGTACGAGGACGCGCACGAGGCGCTGCAGGCGCTCGCCGAGGAGCACCGCGTCCCCGTGATCCTCAACGGCATGGGCCGCGGCTGCCTCCCGGCCGACCACGAGCTGGTGTTCAGCCGCGCCCGCGGCACCGCCTTCAAGCGCGCCGACCTGATCGTGGTCGTCGGCACCCCCCTCGACTTCCGCCTCGGCTTCGGCAACTTCCGTGAGGCCAAGGTCGCGCACGTCGTCGACCACCCCGAGTCCGTCGCCGGCCACACCGAGCTGGCGGCCAGCGCGCACGGCCCGCTGCGGCAGGTCCTGAGCTCCCTGCACGACGCGGCCGGCGGCGCCTCGGAGGCTCGCAAGGCCTGGGTCGAGGAGCTCCGCGACGCCGAGCAGGCCAAGCAGGCCGAGGACGACGAGCTCCTCACCGCCGACAGCGAGCAGATCCACCCCGCCCGCGTGTACGGGGCGCTGCGCGAGGTCCTCGCCCGCGACGCGGTCGTCATCGGCGACGGCGGCGACTTCGTGTCCTACGCGGGGCGGCACCTGCGCTCCTACGAGCCCGGCCGCTGGCTCGACCCGGGCCCGTACGGGTGCCTGGGCACCGGCATGGGGTACGCGGCCGCCGCCCGCCTCGTCCACTCCGACGCCCAGGTGTGCCTGCTCCTGGGTGACGGTGCCGCGGGCTTCAGCCTGATGGACGTCGAGACGCTCGCGCGCCATGAGCTCCCCGTGGTGATCGTGGTCGGCAACAACGGCATCTGGGCGCTGGAGAAGTACCCCATGCAGATGCTCTACGACGGCTGGGACGCCGCCGCCGACCTCCAGCCGGGCCTGCGCTACGACCAGGTGGTGGAGGCGCTCGGGGGAGCCGGCGAGGTGGTGGAGTCCTCCAAGGACCTCGTGCCCGCACTCGAGCGCGGGTTCGAGGCAGGGGTGCCGTACCTCGTCAACGTCATGACCGACCCCGGCGTGGCCTACCCGCGGTCCACGGTCCTGGCCTGATCTTTGAGCTACAGGGCCGGCCTCGACGTGCCCGTCGTGCACACCGAGCGGCTCGTGCTGCGCGGCCTGACCGACGACGACCTCGACGCCTGGGCACGGCTGCAGGCCGACCCGCGGATCGCCGGATGGCTCGGCGGGCAGCCGCAGGACCGCGAGGACGCGTGGCGCACGCTGGCGCTGTTCGTGGGCCACTGGGCCCTGCGCGGCCACGGGCAGTGGGCGATGGTCGAACGCGCCACCGGGGCGTTGCTGGGCCGCGTCGGCCTGTGGCAGCCGGAGGGCTGGCCCGGTCTGGAGGTGGGCTGGATGGTCGATGCGGACCGCTGGGGCGAGGGGTTCGCGACCGAGGGGGGCCGCGCCAGCGTCGACTGGGCCTTCACCCGTCTCGACGTCGACGAGGTGATCTCGATCACGACCGCGCACAACCTCGCCTCGCGCCGGGTGATGGCGAAGCTCGGCCTGCGCGACACGGGCACGATCGTCCACGTCCGGGGGCACGACCAGGTGTGCTACCGGATCAGGCGGGAGGAGTGGGATGCAACCCAGGCCTGAAGGTGCCGTGCGGATCGCGGGCGGCCAGGGCTTCTACGGCGACGCGCCCGCGGCGCTGGCGGACCTCTTGACCGAGGAGCCCGACTACGTGTGCCTCGAGGCGCTCGCCGAGCTGACCCTGGCGATCCTCGCGAAGGACCGGCGGCGCGACGAGACCCTGGGGTACACCCGCGACCTGCCGCTGTACCTCATGGAGCTCCTCCCCGCGCTGCTGGAGGGACGCGCCCGCGTCATCACCAACGCGGGCGGCATCAACCCGCCGGCCGCGCTGGCGCTGCTCCGCGAGGCGGCACCGGCCATGGGCCTGGGCGGCGTGACGGTGGCGGTCGTGACCGGCGACGACCTGCGGGCCAGACCCGAGCTGCTGCCGCCGGAGTTCCCGCCGCCCGAGCAGCTCGAGTTCGCCAACGCCTACCTGGGCGTGGCCGGGATCGTCGACGCGCTCGAGCGCGGCGCCGACCTGGTGATCACCGGGCGGGTCGCGGACGCGGCCCTGTTCCTCGCGCCGCTGGTGCACGAGCACGGGTGGGCTCTGGACGGCGACCCCGACCTGCTCGCCGCCGGCACCGTCGTCGGGCACGTCCTGGAGTGCTCCGGCCAGGCGACCGGCGGCAACCACGGCGGCCGCTGGTGGGACGTCCCCGAGCCGTGGCGGTTCGGCTTCCCCCTGGCCGACGTGACCGCCGACGGGGAGGCGATCGTGACCAAGCCGGAGGTGGCGGGTGGACGGGTCGACTTCGACACCGTGCGCCAGCAGCTGCTCTACGAGGTCGGCGATCCCACCGCCTACCTCACGCCCGACGTCGTGGTCGACATGACCAGCGTGCGGCTGGAGGACCTGGGCGGTGACCGGGTCCGCATCCACGGCGTCACCGGGAGCCCCGCCACCGGCACCTACAAGGTGGTCGCGGCGACCGCCGACGGGTACGCCGCCGACCTCAGCCTGGCGTTCGGCTGGCCCGACGCGGGCGCCAAGGCCCGCGCGACCGCCGACCTGGCCCGCAGGCGCATCGACGTGGCGGGCATCACCCTCGACGACTGGCACGTCGAGCTCTTCGGCGTCAACGCCCTGCACGGTCCCGCAGCGCTGCCGGCCGGGGAACCCCCCGAGGTGGTCCTGCGGCTCGCGTGGAAGACCGCCGACTCCGACAGCTGCGCGGCGGTGGCCCGCCACGTCATCCCGCTCGCCCTGTCCGGCCCGCCGCCGGGCATGACCCCGGCTGGCCGCGGCCGCCCCCGCCCGAGTGGGCTCCTGGCCCTCCACACTGGCCTGGTCGACCGCGCGGCCGTGGACGCCGGCGTACGCGTCCACGTGGAGACGTTGTGACCACTCGGGTGGCCGACCTCGCGTTCGCCCGGCCCGGCGACAAGGGCAACGACGCCGACCTGTCGCTGTTCGCCCCCGACCGAGCCACCTACGACCTGCTGGTCGAGCAGGTCACCGCCGACCGGGTCAGGGCCCACCTCGGCCACCTCGTGGCCGGCGAGGTGCGCCGCTGGGAGGTGCCGCACGTGCTCGCGTTGAAGTTCCTGTGCACCGACGCGCTCGCCGGTGGCGGCCCGTCGTCGCTGCGTGCCGACAACCTCGGCAAGACGCTCGCCGGTGCCCTGCTCACGCTGGAGCTCGAGGGCGTGGACGCGCCGCCCCGCGCCCGGCCCCCCGTCGACCCGTACCGTCACGCCGACTGGAGGTTGGAGAGGCCTTCCCCGTGATTGGGTGCGTTGTCGGGCTGGCCGGGTTCGAGAGGACCGCGCTAGCCGCCCAGCGGCACCGGGTCCCCGCCCCCTTCGCCCGGCAGCGACCCCGTCTCGCACAGGTCGGTCGTGCCGTCGAACGCCCAGGTCACCGACTCGGCGGTGTAGCTGCGCACCCGCAGGCCCGCCCAGTACACCGGGTCGAGCACCCGCACGGCGTCGCCGTCGTGGTAGGCGTAGAACTCGCTCGCGTAGGGCTCGCCGAGGTCGTCGGTGCCCTCCACCACCAGGACCGTCCCGAACCGCAACGGGCCGAAGTCCGGCAGCCGCGCGCTGCAGCGGATGCGGGGTGGCGTGTGGGGCACGACCGGTGTCGCGACCTCGAGCGTGTCGTGGCACGTCGACCCCTCCGGCGGCGCCAGGTCGCACAGCGCCTCCAACCGGTCGGCGGCCACGATCCCGAACGCGCGCTCGAGCAGGGACTGCGCCTCGGCCACGTCGACCGCCGGCCGGTACCCCGGCAGCAGCGCGCAGCCGCCGAGGGCCGCGCCGAACAGGACGACGAGGACGGCGCGACGGATCATGGGCACGCGACTGTAGTACCGGTGTCTGGCTGCGGCCGAACGCCTATCATGGGCGTCTGCCCCCCATCCCCGACGCACCCCAGATTTGAGCGCAGCCACCACCACGGTCACCAAGACGGTCCCCGACCATCACGCGATGGTGTCGCTGCTGGGAACGCAGGATGAGTTGCTGCGGCTTGTCGAGGCGTCCTACGACGTCGACATCCTCGTGCGCGGCAACCACATCATCGTGACCGGCACGGCCGAGGACTCCGCCCGCGTCAGCGTCCTCATCGACGAGTTCGTCAAGGTGCTCGACTCCGGTCAGCTGCTCGACGTGCGGACCGTCGAGGCCACGATGGCGATGCTCGCCGACGCGGACACCGACACCGCGCCGTCCGAGGTCCTCACCGACGCGGCCCTCACGCACCGAGGCCGCTCGATCCGCCCCAAGACGCTCGGCCAGAAGCGCTACCTCGACACGATCCGCGCCAACACCGTCACCTTCGGGATCGGGCCCGCCGGCACGGGCAAGACCTACCTCGCGATGGCGATGGCCGTCCATGCGCTGCTGCGCGCCGACGTCAGCCGCATCCTGCTCACCCGCCCCGCCGTCGAGGCCGGCGAGCGCCTCGGGTTCCTGCCCGGCACGCTGTTCGAGAAGATCGACCCGTACCTGCGGCCCCTGTTCGACGCGCTGCACGACATGCTCGACGCGGAGCGCCTCAGCGTCCTCATGGAACGCGGGGTGATCGAGGTCGCTCCGCTCGCGTATATGCGCGGAAGAACCCTTAATGACGCGTTCATCGTGCTCGACGAGGCGCAGAACACCACCGCCG
>JAHWKQ010000127.1 GCA_019347785.1 Actinomycetota bacterium | reverse complement strand
GGCGCCCCGCGTGTGGCCCGCCGGGGCACCGGCTCCGCGCGCCGGCGCGCGACGACGGTGTCCCGCTGGCCCACGTCCGCTCCTGTAGGTGTCACCGACGGCCTCGCCCGCGCGGGAGCACGGGGCTCGCCACGACGAGCGGGTCGTGCCGCCGGGCGCGGGCAAGTGTAGCCGCGAGGCGGCCCACCCCCGCGGCGGTGTGCGAGGCTGGGCCCGCCCGCGGGCGCGGGCCGGCGACGCGGGAGGAAGGGCGTGCGGGCGACGACGCGCGTGCTGTACGTCACGCGCAAGTTCCCACCCTCGGTCGGCGGGATGGAGACGCTGGCGGCACAGACCGCCGCCGCCCTCGCGCTGCGCATGCGGGTGCGGGTCCGGGCGCTGGGCGGCTCCCAGCGCCACCTCGTGTGGTTCCTGCCCCTGTCGGCGCTGGACACCCTCGCGTCATCGCTGGCCGGCCGCGTCGACCGCGTCCTGTGCGGTGACGCCGCGGCGTCGCTGGCCGTCTGGCCGGCGGCGCGCGGGGGGCGCCGGCCCCTGGCGGTGATGGTGCACGGCCTGGACCTGACGCTGCCCGTGCGCCCGTACCGGGTGGCCGTCGGCTTCGTGCTCCGGCACGCCGACAGGGTCCTGGCCAACAGCCGCGCCACCGGCCTGCAGGCCCAGCGACTGGGCGTCGCGCCGGACCGCGTCAAGGTCGTGGCCCCGGGGCTGCCCGTCCCCGACGTCGGTCCGGCCGACCGCGCCGCCGCCCGGGCGGACCTGCTGCGGCGGGTCGGCCTTCCCGAGTCGGCGTTCGTGGTCGCCACCGTGGGGCGGCTCGTGCGGCGCAAGGGGGTGGCCTGGTTCCTCGAGCGCGTCCTGCCGCTCCTGCCCGGCGACGCCGTCTACGTCGTGGCGGGCGCCGGCCCGGACCTGCGGCGGCTGCGGGCGCTGGCCGCACGGGGCGGGGCGGCCGGACGTGCCCGCCTGCTGGGCCCGGTCGACGACGGGCTGCGGGACACCGTCCTGGCCGGCGCGGACGTCTTCGTCATGCCGAACGTCCCCGTCCCCGGGGACATGGAGGGGTTCGGGATGGTGGCCGTCGAGGCCGCGCTGCGCGGCACGCCGGTCGTCGCCGCCGCGTTGGAGGGCATCCTGGACGCGGTCGTCGACGGCGAGACGGGAGTGCTGTGCCCGCCCGCCGACGCCGACGCCTTCGCCGGGCGGCTGGCCGCGATGGCCGGCGACCGTGCGGGGTCACGCGCCCTCGGGGCCCGCTTCCGGACCGCGGCGGCGGCGCGCTTCTCGCTGCGCCGCATGGCCGACGACCTGGAGGCCGCGCTGGCCTGAGGGGCCGCTAGCGGGTCGACCCGGCACGCAGCGGGTAGCCGTAGCGTCGAAGCAGGGGCGCCCCGACCAGCCCGGCCACCACGGCGTCGCGCTCGGCCAGGGAGCGCTCCCACTCGTCGTCGGCGCGCAGGGTGACCCGCCCGCGCTGGAAGCGGGCGGCGTTGCCGGCCACGGTATGGGTGGGCGCGCACACCAGCGTCCGCCCGTCGGTCACGGCCGGCGGTCCGGCCGACTCGCCCACGAGGTCGGCCACCGCCCGCAGGGTCGCGTGCGGCGCGTGGACGAAGTCCTCGTAGCGCAGCCGCATCCACGGCACCACGCCCCGGCGGCGCACCACCTCCACCACGGCGTTGCGCCCGAGCCAGCTGGCCGCGGTGTAGGCGGCGTCGAAGCGGGGCATGTCGTCGGGCCGCTCGTCGTGGTCCTGCCAGCTCTTGCGGCGGCGCCACGAGTGGGCCACCCCCCGCGGGTCGCGCACGAGATGGATCCCCGCCGCCTGCACCCCGGGGACGAGCCCCATGAGGACGGGGTCCCACGGCCACTTCGACGAGTCGACGACGACGCGGGCCCCGGTGACGCGCCCGATCGCCCGGTACAGGGCACCGCGGACGCGCGCGAGGGCCGACAGCGGCGGCCAGGCCGGCGACCGCCCGGGGCGCGCGGCCAGGACCCGTGGCGCCGCGCGCCAGTCGAGGACCGCCCGCTGCCACGCGACCACCTGCCGCGCGTCCTGCCCGGCGAGCGCCTCGTCGGCCACGACCCGCGACCACACGTCGCAGTCGGGCACCGCCCGTCCGCAGCCGCAGCGGCGGCCCTCGAGCAGCCCCCAGTCCCACAGATGCCACAACTCGCCGGCGGAGAAGAACCCGTCGAACTGGCCGAGACAGTGCGACAGCAGCGTGCTGCCGCTGCGCCCCTTGGAGGCGATGTAGACGACCCTCACCGTCGTGTCCCGCGTGGCATGGGGGAACCGTAGGCCCCGTGGCCCGGGACGTCGACCTCGCCGTCGTAGGATGCGGCCCGCATGGCTGATCTGCGGGCGCGCGCCGAGCGGCTGCTCTCGCGCTCCCGCCGGTGGCCGTCGCCGCGGGCTCAGCGCCGGCTGCTGGCGGTGGCGTCGGTCGGCTTCGTGGCCGGCGGGGTCGCCGCCGTGCGCGGGCTCGAACTGGATCCCGCCGCCGTGCGCTGGGGCGCCGTGGCGGCCGTGGCCGTCGTGGGCGTCCCGCTGACCGTGCTCGCCAACGCCGTGGAGTACGCCGTGTCGGCCCGGGTCGTGGGCCGGCGGGTGGCGCTGGGGGCCGCGACCCGCATCGCTGTGCTGGCGACCGCGGCGAACCTGCTGCCCATGCCCGGAGCGGCCCTGGTCCGGGTGCAGGGGCTGCGCTCGGCGGGGGCCGGGTACGGTCGCGCGGCCTCGTCGACCGCCGCCGTCGGTCTGAGCTGGCTGGGCGTCGCGGCGCTCCTGGCGGGCCTGTCGCTGCTGACCACCCCCCGCTGGGGCGTCGGCCCGGCCCTGGCCGGGGCGGGGGCGGCGCTGCTGGGGGCGGCGTTCGCGCTGACCGCCTCCCAGGCGCGCGACCCTCGCCGGCGCCGGCGGCTGTTCGTGGCGGTGTGCGCCGTCGAGACGGCCGCCGTGATGGTCAAGGCCCTGCGGTACCTGCTGCTGCTGTATGCGCTGGACGCGGGCCCGGACGTCGCCGGTGCGGCGATGCTGACGCTGGCCGGGGTGCTGGCCGCCGCCGCCGGGCTGCTGCCCGGGGGGTTCGGCCTGCGCGAGCTGCTGGCCGCGCTCCTGGCCCCCGTCGCCGGGGTGTCCGCGGCCGTGGGGTTCCTGGCCAGCGCGCTGGACCGGGTCGTCGGGCTGGTCGCGCTGTCGCCGGTGGCCGCGTTCCTGGCGGCCCGTCGGCCCTCCTGAGGGCCGGCTCAGGCGTGTGGGCGGTAGCCATACCGGCCCAGCAGCGGCAGGTCGACGGCGGTGACGAGCCATCGCTGGGCGGCGGGCAGGGCCGTGCGCCACTCGTCGTCGTCGTGCAGGGGGACCTGTCCGCTGCGGAACTTGCCCGGGTTGCCGCCGACCGCGTGGGTCGGCGCCAGCTCGGCGGTGCGGTCCGCGGGCAGGGGCAGGCGCGTCGGGTGCTCGCCCACCATGGCGGTCAGCCGCTGCAGCGCGGGGCGCGGGTGCGCGACCAGGTCCTCGTAGCGCAGGCGCAGCCAGCGGGCCGCGGGGTAGCGGGGGCGGAGCGCCTCCATCGCGGCGTTGCGCACCAGCCAGCTCGCGGCCGAGTGCAGCGGCGCGTGCGTCGGCATCGCCTCGCGCGCCCCGGCTCCCTCGAAGCTGCGGGGCCGTCGCCAGGAGTGGGCCACGGCGCGGGGGTCGCGCACCAGATGGACCACGTGGCCGCGGACGCCCGGGACGAGGCCCAGCGGGCCGGGGTGGGCGGGGTGCTTGGAGGAGTCGACGATCACCCGGGCGCCGGTCACGCGGGCGACGGCCCGGTACAGCGCGGCCATGGCGGCGGCGTAGTCGCGCACGGCGCGGGACGGCGCGACGCCGCCGGGGCGCCGCGTCAGCAGGGCCGCCAGCCGCGCCCAGCGCAGGGCGGGGCCCGCGGCGCCGGCGACGCGGGCGGGGCTCCAGGGGGCCAGCGCCGGGTCGGCGGCGACGGCGGACCAGACCTCGCACGAGGGCACGGGGACGCCGCACCCGCAGCGCGCGCCGGCCAGCCACCCCCACGTCCACACCCGGTGCAGCTCGCCGGTTGAGAAGAAGCCGTCGAGCTGGCCGAGCAGGCGGTCCAGTAGCGTGCTGCCGCTGCGCCCCTTGCCGCCCACGTACAGGACTTTCACCGTGGCAGGCGACGCGGAGATCAGCTGCCCCTGCTCGTGCGCACGATGAGGTCGGCCAGCAGTCCGAAGCTGAACAGGATCAGCCCGGTGAGCAGGACCAGCAGGGTGTTGGTGGGGATGCGCAGGCCGTGGACGAAGAAGTCCACGCCCAGCTTCAGCGCCCCCACGAGCAGCAGGGTGATGGCCAGGGGGCCGAACACCCGCAGCGGCTCGAAGAACGTCACCATCCGCACGACCTGCAGGACGTAGCGGTAGGCGTCGGTGACCGGGTGGAAGTGGGACCGCCCGGCGCGCTTGCGGTAGTCGATGGGC
The DNA here is from genome assembly GCA_019347785.1 of Actinomycetota bacterium. GTDB lineage: Bacteria > Actinomycetota > Nitriliruptoria > Euzebyales > Egibacteraceae > JAHWKQ01. The sequence goes on along the minus strand of JAHWKQ010000127.1, from coordinate 2,195 downwards.
ACGTACTCGACGACAAGGCCGTTGGCCAGGAAGGCGAGGGTGATGGTCGTCACGCAGGAGAAGCCGGCGGGCAGCAGTCCCAGGAAGGGCCGGGCGAGCTCGCGGGAGAAGGCCCGCAGGCCCGAGTTCAGGTCCGGGATGCGTGTGCGGGTCAGGTACTCGGCAATGCGCCGGATCGCCCACTTCGCGGGCACCCGGGCCATCTTGGCGGTGCCCTCCTCGTTCAGGCGGGCGCCGACGACCTGGTGCGCACGGCCCGTCTCGAGGATGCCGACCAGCTCGGGGATGCGCTCGTTTGGATAGGTCATGTCCGCGTCGGTCCAGACCACCCAGCGCCCGTGCGCGGCCATCGTCCCGATCCGCCGGGCCGTGCCCGCTCCCCGGTTCACGGGGAAGCGCAGCACCCGGACGAACGGCAGGCCGTCGACGGCGCCCGCCGTGCCGTCGGTCGACCCGTCGTCCACGACGATGATCTCGAAGGAGTACTGCGACTCCTTGAGCGACTCGGTGATGCGGTCGACCTCGGCCCGGATGTGACCGACCTCGTTGAGGGCCGGCAGTACGACCGTCACGTCCAGCTCGGCGCTGAGTGAGGTCGACAGCTCGTCCACCAAGACTCTTCCTGAACGTCACGCGGTGCCGATCGCCCGCAAGAATGCGGTGTGCGGCCGCCACCTTTGCTCCACCGGGCGGACGGCACCGTAGCATCCCGCACGGGAGGTGCCCGGGTGCCGAAGCAACGCCGACGATGACGAGGCTCGCCTGGCAGCGCGGCGGCGCCTTCGGCGGCGTGCCGGTGGTGCTCGTGCACTCGTGGGGCCGCGACGGTCCCGGGGACTGGGAGGTGACCGGGTGGGCCGTCGCCCTGCGCCGGCCCGGGTTCGCCGCCTATGTGCCGGACCTGCCCGGCCACGGCGAATCGGCCGACCAGCCCATCCCGGCCGGAGCGGAGCCGGCCGGGTGGACGGCGGCAACCATCCTGGGCGACCTCGACGAGCTGCAGGTCGACGCCTTCCACGCCGTCGGCTACGGGGAGGGCTGCGTGACGGCGGCGCACCTGGCGGTGCGCGACCCCGACCGGGTTCACCGACTGGTGCTGATCGGCTGCGACGACCATGCGCGCATGCCCTTCGCCGACGAGGTCGGCGCGGCTCTGCGCGACCGTGCCGCCAGGGTCTGGCACACCGAGACGGCGGACGCCGTGGCGCTGGTGCGCGGCGACCGCCGCCACGACCGGCGGGCCCTGGCCGACTGGGCCGAGCGCGCCGCCTGGCCGGCGGCCACCCGCCTGGGCGCGCTGCGGACGCCGGTGCTGCTGGCCGTGGGCGCCGACGACGACCGGCGCGACGGGGCGCCGAGACTGGCGCAGCTGTTCCACGACGGCCGACTGGTCACCGTGCCTGGCGGGCACCGCGGCATGCTCGCCGCGCGGGAGCTGTGCGACGCCGTGGTGTCCTTCCTGCGCGAGCCGTCGGGGGACTGAGCCCCCCTCGCCGCGGCGCGGGCGGGAGGCCCCCGGCGAGCGGGTAGCATCGCCCGCGGCGCTGCGCCGGCAGACGGGAGGGTCATGGCGGTCATCAAGACGATCGACCTGGTGGGCGTCTCGACGGAGTCGTGGCGCGACGCCGCCGCCAAGGCGCTGGACGAGGCGTCCAAGACGCTGCGCAACGTCGAGGGCTTCGACGTTCTGGAGACGTCGGCCCAGGTGCGCGACAACGAGATCGCCGAGTACCACACGCACGTGCGCATCCGCTTCCGCATCGAGCGCTAGGCGCCTCGGCGGCGGGGCGCAAGAGGAGACGTCGACATGCCCGCGGTCGTCCTGGTCGGCACGCAGTGGGGCGACGAGGGGAAGGGCAAGGCGACCGACCTGCTCGCCGACAACGTCGACTTCGTCGTGCGCTACCAGGGCGGCAACAACGCCGGGCACACGGTCAGCGTCGGTGACCGCACCCTCAAGCTGCACCTGGTGCCCTCGGGCATCCTGTATCCGCGGGCCACGCCGGTGATCGGCGACGGCGTCGTGGTTGACCCAGGCGTCCTGCTGGAGGAGCTCGACGGCCTCGTCGAGCAGGGCCTGGACGTGTCGCGGCTGAGGGTGAGCGGCAACGCCCACCTCATCATGCCGTACCACCGGGAGCTGGACGCTGTCACGGAGCGTTACCTCGGCCGTCAGCGCCTGGGGACCACCAAGC
>JAHWKQ010000126.1 GCA_019347785.1 Actinomycetota bacterium | reverse complement strand
CGTGTGGACGACATGCGCGCCGAGGCCGATCGGACCACCGGGGCGTCGTCCCGGGCTCAGGCGGGCCGGCCCGCCGTCTCCCCCACAATCAGGTCGACGACGTCCTCCAGGCGCCCGGCGCGGCGGAACGCCCGGCGCTGGCGGTCGGCGCCGGTGCCGCGAGCCTGGACCTGCGCGACCAGCCGCGACACCTCCTCCCAGTCCCCCGCCCGCTGCAGGGCCGGGCGCAGGTGGTCGAGCAGCCGCTCGATCATCGTGGCGGCGGGCACCGTGCGACCCTCGCCCACGTGCAGTAGCCGTTCTCCCAACCCGAACCGGGCGGCCCGCCACCGCGCGGCCTGCAACAGCTCCATGCGGGGCGCCGGCGGGGCCTGACGCTCCTCCGCGAGCTCCCGCAGGCAGGTGCTGGCCAACCCCCGGCACAGGCCCGCGTGCAGGACCGCCTCGTCCACGGTGGTGCACACGTCGGCGGTCCGGAACTCCAGCGTCTCGAACCGCGGCGACAGGCGCATGTCCCAGTACGTCATGCCGGAATCCACGGCGGTGTCGGTATCGATGAGCGCCTGCACCATCGCGTCATAGTCGGGCGCTCCGTCGAACGCCTGCGGCATGCCCGCCACCGGCCACTGGCCCCACACCTGGCTGCGGTAGCTGGCGTACCCGGTGTCCACGCCGGCCCAGAACGGCGAGCTGGCCGTCAACGCCAGCAGCACGGGCACCCAGGGACGGGCCCGGGTCATCACGGCCACCGCCGTGTCCCGGTCGTCGATGCCCACGTGTACGTGGCAGCCGCAGACGAACTGCTCGGCAGCCAGGTGCCCGTAGCGATCGAGGATCCATTCGTACCGTCGCTTGGGCGTCACCCGGGCCAGGCGCGGCCCGGCCAGCGGGAAGCTGCCCGACGCCGCGACCCGCCTCCCGACCGCGCGCGCCGCGCGGTCGGCCTCGGCGCGCAGGCCGACGAGCTGCTCGCGAACCTCGCCCAGTGTCGTGCAGACCGTCGTGCACGTCTCCACCATCGACTCGTGCAGCTCCGCCTGGAACTGGGCGCCGTCGCCGGTCTCGAGCTTTTCCAGAACGGCGTCGGCGTCGGTGGTGAGCGACCGGGTGGCGGGGTCCGCGACGTGGAATTCCTCCTCGACGCCGAGCGTGAGGGGATCGTCCGCACAGGCCACCATCGGACGGCAGACTAGCCGAGGGCCGGGCGTGGTCCGCCGCGGCCGGGGAGCTACTCGTCAGGCGGCGGACTTGCCGAACGCCGCGGGCGGCGGGGACCAGCTCGCCCGCACGACCATGGTGCCGGCCACCTTGTCGTGCCAGGTCTGCCTGCGTGGCTGGTCCCACAGCATCCACAGGTAGCCGAGGGCCAGCGGGATGCCCGAGACGATGCTCATCAGGTAGCGGATGAGCGCTCGCGAGTACGGGATCGATCCGCCGGCGCCGGCGTCCACGATGCGGACGCCGACCACCCTGTTGCCGACCGTCTGGCCGGCCGGCGTGGCGTGCAGGTAGGTGAAGTAGACGCCGCCCACGATCCACTGCAGCGTGTTGCGACCCGACATCGCGTCAACGCCGAACGGCAGCGTCAGCACCCATACGGCGACGCTGAGCAGCACGCCGTCGATGAGCGCGCCCAGCAACCGGATCCAGAAGCCCGCGATCGCCCCCGGTGGCGGCGGCGACCTCCGGCCCGGCGGGGGCGCGGACCAGGGCTCGCCGGCGAGATAGCGGTCGTCGGCGCTGCTGTCGGAGTCGGCGCTCATGTCTCCCGCATCCTGTCTCGTCGCTCCTCCGGGAAGGGAGCACTACCGCTCAGGGTACTCGGGACCCGGCCGCTGATATGCGCATCCCGTGCGGGCGTGGAAAGGCCCGGCGCCTACAGGCGCCGGGCCTTTGATCGTCAGATGCGACTCACTGCGCGCGCAGCGCCGCAACCAGCTCCTTCTTGTTCATGCTCGAGCGGCCCTCGATGTCGGCCGCGCTCGCCCGCTCCTGCAGCTCCTCGACCGTCATCGACTCGTAGTCGGGAAGGCGACGGGGCGCGGCGGTCCGCCGGGCCTCGACCGCACGCTGGCCGGTGGCGACGGTCTCGCGCTGGCGCTCGACCACCGGGCGCAGCGCCTGCACCAGGTCATGGGCGAAGCGACGCTGCTGCACGACCAGGCTCTGGGCGAAGTCGAAGGACAGGTCGACCAGCTCCCCGGACCGGGCCGTCTCGGGGGTGGCCACCGGCTGCGACAGGTCGGGCGCGAACCGCGACACGACCTCCGACCAGGTGCGTACCGCCTCGACGAAGGACCTCTGGCCCTGACGGGTCATCTCGAGCACCGGCGTCGTAGCCTCGCGCGTCTCGAACACCATGGATCGACTCCTCTTGTAGATTGCGGGCGTTCAGGCTGTGCTAAGTATACTTACCACCAGCCTGACATCTCACACGCGAATGAGGGAAATTCCTCCGGCGGAGGTGGCCATGGTGGGCGAGCAGCCCTCACGCGCGCCGGCCTCGGTTGACGACGCGCTGGCCGAGCTCGAGGGGCGCGACGCACCGGCCCGTCTGCACGCGCGGGACCCCTCGTTGTGGTCGGACGACCCGACCACGCAGGCCGCCATCGCCGACCGGCTGGGCTGGCTGGACGCGGCGGTCCCCCAGGACGAGCGCACCGAGCGTGTCCGCGCGGTCGCCGCCGACGCGCTGGCGGCGGGGCTCGACCACGCCGTGCTGGCCGGCATGGGCGGGTCCAGCCTGGCCCCCGAGGTCTTCGCCGGGGTGCTCGCCGCCGGCGCCCGCGCCACCGCCCTGACCGTCCTGGACTCCACCCATCCCCGCGCCGTGCTCGACGCCCTGGAGGGGCCCGACCCGCGCCGGACCCTGGTGATCATCTCCAGCAAGTCGGGCACGACCGAGGAGACCGCCGCATTCGAGTCACGCGCCCGGCGGCTGCTGCCCGGCGGGGATCACCTCGTGGCCGTCACCGACCCCGGCACCGAGCTGGACCAGCGCGCTCGGTCCTACCGCGACTGCCTGTGCAACCCTCCCGACATTGGCGGGCGCTACTCGGCGCTGTCGTACTTCGGGATGCTGCCCGCGGCGCTGCTCGGCGTCGACGTGGCCGCGGTCCACGCACGCGCCGCCGGCATGCTCGGGCGCTGTGGGCCGGACGGTCCCGCCGCGGACAACCCCGCGGGCGTGCTGGCGGCATGGATCGCCGGGCACGCCCGCGTCGGCCAGGACAAGCTGACCCTGCTCACGCATCCGGCGCTGGCCCCCCTCGGCGACTGGGTCGAGCAGCTCGTGGCGGAGTCACTCGGCAAGGACGGCACCGGCGTGGTGCCGGTCGTCGGCGAGCCGGCGGGCCCGCCCGACGCCTACGGCGACGACCGCGCGTTCGTGGAGCTGCGCCTGGCCGGCCAGGGCGCCCCCGGAGCGGCGGCGCTGGCCGACGCCGGGAGGGCGGTCCTCGTGCTCGACATGCCACAGCGGCTGGACCTCGGCGCGGAGTTCGTGCGCTGGGAGGCCGCGACCGCGCTGGCCGGCGCGTTGCTGGGGGTGAACCCGTTCGACGAGCCGAACGTGGCCGAGTCCAAGGCCAACACCCGCGCCATCCTCGACGAGGTCACCGCCGGCGGCGCCCTGGCGGTCCCCGAGGAGGGCGACGTCCAGGGGCTCGTCAACCAGGTGGGCGCCGGCGACTACCTCAGCCTCCAGGCGTACCTCCCGCCGCTCGACGAGGCCCACGAGGCGCTTCGCCGCATGCGCGTGCTCGTGCGGGACCGGCTCCGGGTGGCGACGACGGCAGGGTTCGGTCCGCGCTTCCTGCACTCGACCGGGCAGCTGCACAAGGGCGGGCCCGACTCGGTCGTGGCCCTGCAGGTCGTGGACACGACCCTGTGGGACGGCGGCGACGGGGTCGGGATCCCCGACCGCGGCTACGACTTCGCCACGCTCCTGCGCGCGCAGGCCGCCGGCGACCTGCGCAGCCTGCGCGAGCACGGCCGCCGCGTGTCCCAGGTCGGCGTCGACGGCGTGGCCGGCCTCGTCGGGCTCGTGAACGTGGTCGACGAGGCCACCACGCCGGGCCGCCGCCGCACCCGGGAGTGACTGCGGGCCAGCGGGGGTGGGGATGGCCTCGCCGACGAGTGCCTGCTGCCCGGAAAGAGGCCCGCGTGACCACCGAGACCATCCACGTCCCCGAGATCCACTGCGACCACTGCCGTGAGTCGATCGAGGGCGCGCTGACCCCGATCGCCGGCGTGGCGCACACGGAGGTCGACGTCGAGGCACGGGTCGTCACCGTGTCCTACGACCCCCACGCGGTCGACCGCGACGCCCTGGTCGGGGCCATCGAGGAGCAGGGCTACCCGCACCGCCCATGCCGTGGCCGGCGACGCCGGCATCGACCGCGTCCTGGCCGAGGTGCTGCCGGGTGACAAGGTCGGCGAGGTCGAGCGGCTGCAGCCGCCGGCGAGGGCGTGGCCATGGTCGGCGACGGCGTCAACGACGCCCCGGCCCTCGTGCGCGCCGATCTGGGCGTGGCGATCGGCACCGGTACGGACGTCGCCATCGAGTCCGGCGACCTCACCCTGCTGCGGGACGACCTGGGTGGTGTGCCGACGGCCCTGCGGCTGTCCCGCAGGACCTACCGGACCATCCTGCAGAACCTCGGCTGGGCGTTCGGCTACAACCTCGCGGCGATCCCGCTGGCGGCGCTGGGGCTGCTCAACCCCATGGTCGCCGACGCCACCATGGCCTTCTCCAGCGTCAGCGTGGTCACCAACTCACTGCGCCTGCGCCGCTTCGCCTGAGCCCGGTCGGACACCCGACAGCATCCGGCCGTCCTCGTCGAGGTAGTCGCGCCAGGAGCGGGACGGGCGCCAGCCGAGCAGCCGGCGGGCCTTCGCACAGCTGACGCCCGAGGCGTCCTCGCGGTCGAGCCCGCGCACGGGCGGCGCGGCGTCGCCGTAGTAGTGGGCGACGAGCTGGGCGAAGGGCCGCCCGACCGCGTTGTCCGGCGACGCGATGTAGCACACCTCGTGGCCGCCCACATCCGACTCGACGGCCAGGCGGATGGCGTCCGCCAGGTCGTACACGTCAATGTAGCTCCAGAAGTTCGCGCTGAGCACGCCCGGGTCGCGGACCGCGGGGCCGAGGTTGCGCTCGTAGTTGCCCTCGTACTGCACCCAGGAGGGGCGCAGCGACAGGCAGCGGATGTCCGAGCGGCGCACGGCGGCGTCCGCCAGCTGCTCACCGAAGTGCTTCGACAGCGCGTACGGGTCCTGCGGCCGGACCGGGTGGTCCTCGTCGACGGGCAGGTAGTCGGGCAGGAAGCCACGCTCGGCGAAGGAGAAGCCGGGAACGGTCTCGCTGGAGATGTTCACCAGCCGGGGCACCCCGAACCGGACGGCGGCCTCCACCACGTTGAACGTCGCGAGCAGGTTGTTCGCGAACACGGTGTGCGGCGTGTTCTGGGTCGGCTCGGGAAGCGCGGCCGCGTGCACCACCGCAGCCGCTCCGCGCACGACCGCGAACGCGTCGCCGGCGTCGCTGACGTCGGCCTGGACGTACCGCGGCTCGCCGGGACGCGGCGGCTCGAACACCGGCTCGCCGCGGTCCACGGCGACGACCTCGTGCCCGGCGGCCATGAGCGCGTCCGTGGCGGCAGACCCCACCTTCCCCCGCGCACCGGTGACGACCACCCGCATACCGCTTCCTTTCTTCCCGGCGCCCCGCTCAGCTCGCGCCGGGGCACCCCACGCCGGGCGACCGCTGCGCCAGGGCCCTGAGCGACGGGAGCGCGGCCCGTCCGGCCACCGGATGAGGGGCGCCGGTCGCCGGGTCGATCCTGGCGGGCGTGACCGTGTGGCCCATGACGCGACCGCGCGCCACGGTAGCGGTCAGGACGGCGCTCGCGGCCGTCTCCCCGCCGTCGGCGTACCAGACGAAGTTGCCCAGGCTGTAGGCGACCAACGCACCGCCGAGCCGGTCGACCCCCTGCAGGACGTGCGGGTGGTGTCCGGCGACGACGTCGGCGCCGGCGCGGACCAGCCGCTCGGCCAGGTCCAGCTGCACGTCGTCCGGACACGGCGCGAGCTCGTCGCCCCAGTGCACGGCGACGACAACCGTGTGGGCACGGCGCGCGGCCCGGCGCACCGCCGCGAGGGCCGCGCCGACATCGTACGCCGACGCCAGGCCCGACCGGTCCGCGGCGGCCGCCCACTCCGGCCAGGGCAGCACCCGGGTCAGCCCCACCACCGCGACCGTCCGGCCACCGCGGCGCACGAGCGCCGGCGCGTACGCGCGGGTGGCGTCAGGCCCGGCGCCGACCACCTGCAGCCCGGCGGCGCGGGCGGCACGTACCGTCGCGCGCAGCCCTCTGGCGCCGTAGTCGAGCGCGTGGTTGTTCGCCAGGTTGACGACGTCCACGCCGGCGTCGGCCAGCGCCGCCAGCAGGGCCGGCGGCGCGGAGAAGGTGTACTCCTTCGGCTGGGCGGGGCCGCGAGCGCCCACCGCCGTCTCCAGGTTGACGACGGCCAGGTCGGCGCGGCCCAGAACACCGGAGACGGCGGCCAGCGGTGAGCGGCCGCGGGCCAGCACGCCGGCGACCGGCGGCTCGCCGTGCACGTCGCCGGCGAGCGCCAGCCGCAGTGGCCGGGCGGGCACGGTGTGGCGCCGGGCCGCGCCGGCGCGCCCC
>JAHWKQ010000004.1 GCA_019347785.1 Actinomycetota bacterium | reverse complement strand
AGAGCGCTCGCCTCACACGCGAGAGGCCACAGGTTCGAAACCTGTCGAGCCCACCATCGCTGTGTGCGCCCACCGCTCACGCCCGGCCGGCGCGCTCGGCGCGGCGCCGCAGGTCGGCGACGCCCTCGCCGAAGGACGGGTAGCGCCACAGGGCGCTGCCGGACACGAAGACGTCCGCGCCCGCCGCGGCGGCACCGGCGATCGTGTCCGGCCCCACCCCGCCGTCGACCTCCAGCTCGATGTCCCGGCCGCTGTGGTCGATCAGGGCGCGGGCGGCCGCGACCTTGGCCTCCATGCCGGAGATGTAGGACTGGCCGCCGAAGCCCGGGTTGACCGTCATCACCAGCAGCAGGTCGACCAGGTCCAGCGCCCACCGGGCCTGGGACAGCGGCGTCGCTGGGGACAGCGCCACCCCGGGGCGCGCGCCGGAGTCCCGGATCGCCTGATAGGCGTGATGCGGCTGCCGGAGCGTCTCCGGATGCACGATCACCAGCTCGCAGCCGGCCTCGGTGTACCGCGGCAGCAGCTCCTCGGGCCGGTCGCACATCAGGTGCGCCTCGAACGGCAGCTCGACGACGCGGCGGGCGGCGGCGATGACGTCGGCCCCGAAGGTCAGGTTCGGCACGAAGCGGCCGTCCATGACGTCCCAGTGGATGCGGTCCGCGCCGGCCGCCTGCAGCCCCGCGCACTCCTCGCCGAGGCGCGTGAAGTCGGCCGGCAGCACCGACGGGACGATCTTCGCGCTCACCCGTTGCCTCCTCGCTACCGCCCGGGGGCCCGTCGCCGTCCAGGTTGAACCATCGGCGACACATGTGTCGCGCACCATTCAACGTGGTGCCCACGGCCCCCGCGGGGCGCGAACTGGCCAGGAGCCGGATCAGCTCGGGGCCGGTGCGGCCTCGTTGTAGGGGTGGAACACGCCGTCGGGGTCGAAGCGGCGCCGCAGAGCGGACAGGCGGTCGTAGGCGGGCGCCGCGAACGCCGTCGGTGCGCGGTGCTGGTCGTCGTGGTCGAGGAAGTTGAGGTACACGCCGGCGCGATGTGGCTCGAGCTCGGCCACGAACGCCCGTGCCCACGCGGCCTCGGCGTCGCCGACCGGCTCGTGGGGCAGCCAGACGGCGTTGACGTTGAGCTCGTAGGGCACGTCGCGGCGGGAGTAGGCGGTCGCGTCCGCGTCGACGTCCGCCACCGCGCCGCCCAGATGGAACAGCAGCGTGTAGCTCCACGGCGACAGGGCCCGGCCGGCGTGGTCGACCATCGTGTCGATCACGGGATCGGCCAGCCCCCGCAGGCCGGCCGACTTCCAGTAGTAGTGCCAGCCGGGGGGGACGGTGTCGTCGACCATCGACTGCAGGTTGGTGTAGGGGCGGTACCTGACGAGGTCGAGCAGGGGGCGGCCCAGCGAGCGCAGGGGGGTCAGCAGTCGCTCGGCCCGGTCGGGCTCGCCCAGCGCGAGCATCGTCACCACGCATACGGGCCGGCGGTGCATCTCGACCGGGACCAACGGCGTCGGGGGGGCTCGCCGCAGGGCCACGACGGTGGCCACCTCCGGCGGCGCTGACGCGACGAGCTCGCGGTACGCCCGCAGGACCTCCGGCGCGTCCTCCAGCGCCCACAGGACCGGCCCGGCGAGCACCTCCGGTCCCACCGGGTGGAGGCCGAACGTGAACGAGGTGACCACACCGAGGCCGCCGCCTCCGCCCCGCAGCCCCCAGAACAGGTCCGGCTGCTCGCGCTCGCCGGCGGCGACGAGACCGCCGTCGGCCGTGACGACCTCTGCTCGCTGCAGGTTGTCGACCGTGAGGCCGTGGCGGCGCATGAGCCAGCCGATGCCGCCGCCGAGGGTCAGGCCCGACACGCCCGTATGGAGACGACCCCCCCGGTGGTGGCCAGGTCGAAGGCCTGCGTGGCGGCATCCAGCTCGCCCCAGAGCGCACCGGCCTGGACCGTGGCGGTCGCCTGGGCGGGATCGACCCGGATGCCCTTCATCCGGCTGAGGTCGACGACCAGGCCGCCATCGCACACGGCCGTCCCGGCGACACCGTGACCCCCGGAACGGACGGAGATGCGCAGGTCGCGGTCGCGAGCGAACCTCAGGGCCGTGGCGACGTCGGCCGGCGACAGGCACCGCGCGACGTAGCGGGGGCGCCTGTCGATGGCGCCGTTCCAGACCGCGCGGGCCTCGTCGTAGTCCGGGTCGTCGGGGGTGACGACCTGCCCGTCGAACCCCTCGATGAGGGATGACTCCGTCCGGGCTCGCGCGATGTCGCGAGGCGGGACCACGTGCCCCCGTCCGGGACCCGCGTCGGCCGGGGCCGGTGCCCTGCCCCCGGGCACGCGGTCGTGCTCGGCGCGCTGCAGGGCGTGGATCTGGGGGCCGGCATTCCATGTCGGCAGCCGCCGGCGGAGGTCCCGCGCCCCCCGCACCCGGATCTGACCGGCCCGCAGCGCGCGCTCCCACTCGACCAGCCCCAGGTGCCACCGCGCGAACGTGAGCGGCTCCTCGATCTCGACGACGAGGTCGTCGCCGAAGCCCGGATCGAAGCTGCAGATCTCGCCCTCGCCGTGCTCCAGGACCAGCCAGAGCCTCAGGCGCCGCCCACGGCTGATGTCGAACTCGAAGCGCACCACGACCCGTCGCTCCGGGAGCCGGTCACGGCGCAGGAAGCCATGGCACCACGACCAGAGCACGGAGTCGGGATCCGCGTGCTCAGGTGTGACCTCCATCCACCGCTGGGCCCAGTCGCCGAGGGCGTTGAGCACCCCCCACAGCTCCCGGCCCTGCTGCGTCGGCTCGTACAGCGACCCGCGCCCCCGGGGCTTGGGGCGGATCTGGATCACCCCGGCGCGCTCCAGCTCGCGCAGACGCCGGGTCAGCAAGGCCCGCGACAGCCCGGGGGCGCCCGACGCGATCGCGTTGAAGGTCGAGCACCCCAGCAGGATGTTGCGCAGGATGATCGGCGTCCAGCGCTCCGCGAGCACCTCCGAGCCCCGGGCGATCGGGCAGAACTGCCCGTAGCTGCGCATGGACGCAGTCTCGCCGCCAGGACGTGCGACCGCCAGTTCCGATCCTGAACCCGATTCTGAACCCGCTGGCTGAGGCGTCCCCGGGGAGTTCACAAAGTGTCCTGGTCACCCCCCGGCCCCCGACCCAGGGTGGTCACAGCCGAGGAAGGCAGGAACCCGTGACATCGACGAACAGGCCCACCATGGAGCAGATCCGGGACGCGTGGGACCGGATCGCTCCCGACTTCGACGAGTTCGCCACACCCTTGGCCCTCCCCCTGGGGGAGGATGCCCTCCGCCGTGCGGGGCTCCGCCCGGGCATGCGGTTCTCGGACGTGGCGGCCGGCAGCGGGGCGCTGAGCCTCCCTGCGGCCCGCCTCGGCGCGCAGGTGGTGGCCACGGACATCGCGCCCACGATGGTCGCCCTGCTCGAGGCGCGGGCACGCGACGAGGGGCTGGCGAACCTCCGGGCCCGGGTGATGGACGGCCAGGCACTGGAACTGGACGACGACAGCTTCGACGTGTCCGGCTCCCAGAACGGCGTGTCGCTGTTCCCGGACCTCAAGCGCGGCTTGCGGGAGATGGTGCGGGTCACCAGGCCCGGGGGTCGTGTGCTCGTCGTCGCGTTCGGACCGCCCCCCACGGTCGAGTTCCTGGGTTTCTTCCTCGGGGCGCTGCACGCCGCCGTCCCCGGCTTCACGGGTCTCCCGCTCGACCCGCCGCCGTTGCCGTTCCAGGTCGCCGACCCGGACAGGTTGCGTCGGGAGATGGTCGACGCCGGACTGACCGACGTCGGAGTGGAGACGACCACCTGGCGCATGGAGTTCCGGTCCGCGGCGCACTTCTGGGACATGGCGACCAGCAGCAACCCCATCGGAGCCGGGCTGGTGGCCGACCTGACGCAGGAGCAGATCACCGTGGCCCAGCAGGTGATCGCCAGAAGGCTGCGCGAGCGCTCCGGCCCCGGCTCCGTCGCCGTCCTGGACGCCGGGGTCAACATCGGCATCGGGACGAAGTGACGCGCGAGAACCCGTCAGGGACCCGTCTCGACGCGGGGGAAGGGGAAGACCCATGGCCACGACCGGGACCACGAGAGCACGATGGGCGGCAGCCGCCGTTGCGATCGCCCCGGCGGTGATGCTGGCGGGCTTGCTGTCCCACCCCTACATCGCCGTTCTTCCCGACGCCGCGGCGGTCGCTGCGGCGGCCGCGTCCGATACCACGCGCTGGGGGCTGGCCCACCTCACCGTGGCCGTGGGGTCGGGACTGACGGCCCTCGCGTTCCTCGCCATTCGCGGCTTCCTTCGCGAGGCGGGCGAGGAACGCTGGAGCGCTCCGGGGGTCCCGTTCATCGTCCTCGGCAGCACGCTGTTCGCGGTGCTGCCGGGGCTGGAGTTCGCACCGCTGGCGGCGGCCGAGACGGGCGGTGACGTGGAGGCCACCCAGGCCGTGCTGGAGCCGTGGTTCCTGCCCATCCTGGGCACCGGTGTGCTCACCTTCGCGGTGGGGGCCCTGTGCTTCGCGCTGGGCATCGCGCGCAGCCGGGTCATGGGTCGGGGCCTGACCGGACTGGTCGTCGGGGCGCTCGCGGTCATGGCCGTCTCGCGCGGCGTCCCCGCGGGGGCGGTCCAGTTCTACCTGCAGGGCGCGGCCGGCGTCGCGGCGCTGTGGCCGCTGGCGTACCGGATGTGGGGGCATCCGCAGTCGCGACCGGTCCGCCACCCCCAGCCGATGCCGGCGACCTGACCGACGGGTCGCCACCCGGTGGAAGGAGATGTCATGAGCAGGCAGGGGAAGGCGCGGGACGACGACCGCCCGATGGCGGGCGGGGACGCCCGCGAGCGGCTGTTGGCCGCCGCCCCGGTCGAGGACCGACGGTTGCGGCTGGCCGGCGTGTCGACCGCCGTGCTGGTGGGAGGCGACGGCCCGCCGGTGGTGCTGCTGCACGGCCAGGGCGGGTTCGCCGCGATGTGGCTGGCCGTCATCGCCGACCTGGTGACGACCCATCACGTGGTCGCGCCCGACCTGCCCGGGCTCGGGGCCTCGGAGGCCCCGGGCGGTCCACCTGACGCGGCCGGCGTCCTGGCATGGCTCGGCGAGCTGATCGAGCGCACCTGCCCGGAGCCGCCCGTCGTCGTGGGTCACTCGTTGGGGGGCTCCATCGCGGCCCGGTTCGCGGCGGACCACGGCGACCGTCTCGCCGGTCTGGTGCTGGTGGCGGCCGGCGGCCTCGCCGGTCGGGTGCGACCCGCCCCGGGTGTGGTGCGCGCGCTCATCCGGCACGGCGTGCGACCGAGCGAGCGCACCTTCCTCCGGCTGTTCGCGCAGTTGACGCTGTCACCCGAGCGCACGCGGCGGCGCATGGGTGAGGGCTGGGGGCCGTTCGCGGAGTACATGGTGGACCGCTCGGGCGCACCGGGCGTGCGGCGGGCCAACCGTCGGCTGCTGCGCCGGCTCGGCCTCCCCGGGATCCCCCCCGAGGACCTCGCGCGGATCAAGGTGCCCACGACGCTGATCTGGGGCCGCCACGACCGTGTGATGCGGCTGCGGGCCGCCGAGGAGGCGAGCCGCCGCCACGGTTGGCCACTGCACGTGATCGAGGACGCCGCTCACCTTCCGCACGCCGAGCAGCCCGACGCCGCGGTGCGGGCACTCCGCGCCGCGCTCGGCGCTCCCTAGGTTCCGGCGGGACCGCTCACCGCCGTTTCCTCGCGGCCGGCCGGGGTCCGCATAGGGCGCCCGAGAGCCGCCCGCACGTGCCCGGCGAGGCCCACGCGGGGCGTAGGCTGGCGTGATGAGCGAGTTCCGGGAGGTCGCGGCGCTGCCCTTCGCCGTCGCCCAGCTCGCGCGCGGCGCGCTGGACGCGGCGGGGATCGAGGCCCGTGTGGAGCGTCACGCGCTGGCCTCGGTCTACGGGCTGGACACCGGGGCCTGGGCGGCGCGCGTACTCGTGCCGGCCGGCGATCTCCCCGCGGCGCGCGCGGTGCTCGCCGAGCTCGAGGCCTGAGTGGGCCGCCCCCTGTGGCGCCCGGTCGCGGGGTGACCGGGAAGCCCGGGCCGGAGGAAGGAGTCTTTCCGGTGTCCGACCAGATCGTCGTCAAGGGCCCCGACGGGGCCGGCGTGAGCCTGCCGGCGGGCGCCACCGTGTTCGACGGCCTGCGCTCGCTGGGGCTCGTGCGCGGCCAGGTCGTCGTGGCCCGGGTCGACGGCCGGCTGCGCGACCTCGGCTCGACGGCCTCGGACGGGGCGACCCTGGAGCCGGTGTCGGCCGGGTCCGAGGAGGGGCGGGCGGTCCTGCGCCACTCGACGGCCCACGTGATGGCCCAGGCCGTCACCGACTTGTTCCCGGACGCCAAGCCCGCCGTCGGCCCGCCCATCGAGGACGGCTTCTACTACGACTTCGACGTCCGCGAGCCGTTCACACCCGACGACCTGGAGCGCATCGAGGCCCGGATGCGCGAGATCGTGTCCGAGGACCAGCCGTTCCGCAGACGGGAGCTGGACCGCGACGAGGCGCTGGGCCTGTTCGCCGACCAGCCGTACAAGCGGGAGATCCTCCAGGGGTCGGCCGGCACGGAGCTGGACCCGTCGGCGCCGGACGGGGGACCGGTCAGTGTCTACGACAACGTCCGCCCCGACGGCTCGGTGTGGCCGGACCTGTGCCGCGGGCCGCACCTGCCGACGACGCGCTGGGTGCCGGCCTTCGCGCTGCAGCGGGTCGCCGGGGCGTACTGGCGCGGGGACGAGCGCCGGCCCATGCTGCAGCGCATCTACGGCACCGCCTGGGAGTCGCGCAAGGCGCTGGCCGCCCACCTGGAGCGGCTCGAGCAGGCCCGCCTGCGCGACCACCGCCGCCTCGGCCGTGAGCTGGACCTGGTGTCGTTCCCCGAGGAGCTCGGCGCCGGGCTGGCCGTGTGGCACCCGCGCGGCGCGGTGGTGCGGATGCAGATGGAGGACTACGCACGGTCGGCGCACCTCGCGCGCGGCTACGAACCCGTCTACACCCCGCACCTGGGCAAGGCCGGGCTGTGGGAGACGTCCGGGCACCTGGACTTCTACGCCGAGAGCATGTACCCGCCCATGGAGGTCGACGTCCAAGGGTCCGGCGAGCACGCGCGGGGCCACTACTACTACCCCAAGCCGATGAACTGCCCGTTCCACGTGCTGGTGTACCGCTCGCGGACGCGCTCGTACCGGGACCTGCCGCTGCGGCTGTTCGAGCTGGGCACGGTGTACCGCCACGAGCGCAGCGGCGTGATCCACGGCCTGCTGCGCGCCCGCGGGTTCACCCAGGACGACAGCCACATCTTCTGCACCGCCGACCAGGTCGTCGACGAGTGCGGGCGGATCATCGAGTTCACCCTCGACGTCTACCGCGACTTCGGCTTCGGCGACGGCGCCGCGCGCGTGGCGCTGTCGACCCGGCCCGACAAGGCGGCGACGGTGGGCACCGACGCGGGGTGGGCGCACGCCGAGGACGCGCTGCGCCGCGCGCTGGACGCCTCCGGTCTGGACTACGTCGTCGACGAGGGCGAGGGGGCGTTCTACGGGCCGAAGATCGACTTCCAGATCACCGACTCGATCGGCCGCGCCTGGCAGCTGACGACCGTCCAGGTCGACTTCAACACCCCGGAGCGCTTCGCCCTGGCCTACGCCGGCCCGGACGGCGCCGAGCACCGCCCGTACATGATCCACCGTGCCCTGTACGGCTCCCTCGACCGGTTCTTCGCCATCCTCGTCGAGCACTACGACGGCGCCTTCCCGGCCTGGCTGGCGCCGGTCCAGGCGGTGGTGGTACCGGTCGCGGATCGCCACCACGGCTACGGGGCCCGGGTGGTCGCGGCGCTGGCCGGCCGCGGCCTGCGGGCCGTCCTGGACGACTCCGACGACACCATGGGCGCGAAGATCCGCCGTCACCAGCTCCAGCGGGTTCCCTACCAGCTGGTCGTCGGCGACCGGGAGGAGGTCGAGGGCACGGTCGCGGTGCGCCCCCGGCGCGGCGACCGGCGCGCGGGCGTCGCCTCGGACGACTTCGCCGCGCAATTGGCCGACGAGGTCGCCCGGCGGCGGGCCGGGTAGGGGCCGCGGCGTGGGGGACCCGGTGAGAAGGGTCGAGCGCGAGCGGCTCGACTCGCTGCAGCGGCTGTGGACGCCGTGGCGCATGGCCTACATCGCCGATCCCGACCGTGAGATCGCCGGCTGCCCTTTCTGCGTGCTGCCGGGCTCCGGCGACGACCGGGAGTCGCTCATCGTGGCGCGCCGCCGGCTGTGCTACGCCGTGCTCAACGCCTTCCCGTACAACCCGGGGCACCTCATGATCGTCCCGTTCCGCCACCTGTCCCCCTACACCGAGCTGCGGCCCGAGGAGCTGCACGAGATGGCCGACCTGAGCCAGCAGGCGGTGCGGGCGCTGGCCGAGGCCAGCGGGCCGGACGCCTACAACCTGGGCTGGAACGTCGGCGCCGTCGCCGGGGCGGGGATCACCGACCACATCCATCAGCACGTGGTGCCACGGTGGGACGGGGAGACGAACTTCATGCCGGTGCTCGGCCAGACGCGGGTCCTGCCCGAGCTGCTCGAGGAGACCTACGAGCGGCTCCGGCCGGTGTTCGCCGAGGACTGACGCGGTGGGCCGCCGGGAGCCGTCGTGGCGTTGAACGCCTACGCGCGGGCGCTGACCGACCGGCTGGTCGTGCCGGTCGCCAGGGGCTTCGTGCGCCTGGGGCTGACCGCCGACCGGCTGACGACGCTCGGCATGCTGGGCGTGCTGTCGGGCGTCGTGGTCGTGCTGACCGGGCGGGTCCAGGCGGGCGCGCTGCTGATGGCGGCGTCGGCGCTCGCCGACGCCTTCGACGGCGCCGTCGCCCGCCTGCGCGGGACGTCCACCGCCCTGGGCTCGTTCTACGACAGCGTCGCCGACCGGGTGTGCGACGTGGCGGTGTTCGGCCTGGCCGCGTGGCTGGTGCGCGACGACCCCGTGTTGTTCGGTGTGGCGTTGGTGGCCCTGGCCGGCGCCCTGCTGACCTCCTACATCCGCGCCAAGGCCGAGTCGCTGGGCTGGAGCGCCACCGTGGGGCTGCTGGAGCGCCCCGAGCGGATGACGATCCTCATCGGGAGCGTGTTCTTCGGGATCCTGCCCCTGGGGCTGTGGGCGCTGGCGGTCGGCGGGCTCGTGACGGTCGCCCAGCGCCTGCGGGTCGTGCGCCGCCAGGCCGCCGCCGCCCCGAGGGCCCCGTGACGACGACGCGTTACCGGGGCTCGGGCTTTCCAGGGATCCCCGTGGAGCGCCGGCCCGGCGCGGCCGGCCGCATCCCGACGGCGGGCCGCCCCGAGCCGCCGCGACTGCGTGCCGTGGCCCTGGGATGGGAGTTGGGGTGGGAGGCCGCCCGCCGCCTGCCCGAGCCCGTGGCCTACCGCGTGGCCGACACCACGGCCCGGCTGGCCGCCCGCCGGGACCAGCCCGGCTCGCTGGTGCGGCGCAACCTTTCGCGCGTCGTCGGGCCGGCGGCCGCCGAGGACCTGCTGGCCGACGCCTATCGCTCGTACGGCCGCTACTGGGTCGAGGCGTTCCGCACCGCCGACCTGGGCCCCGAGGACCTGCACCGGCGGACGACGACCGAGGGCACCGACCACCTCGACCGCGCGCTGGACGCCGGCAGGGGCGTGGTGCTCCTGCTGGCCCACCACGGCTCCTGGGACGTCGGGGCGCGGTGGGCGGAGACCCACGGCTACCACGCCGCGGTCGTCGCTGAGGTCCTCCGCCCCAGACGGCTGTTCGAAAAGTTCGTGCGGCTGCGGGAGTCCGTCGGCATCGACGTCGAGCCGCTGTCGCCCGGCCGCGACCTCGTCGGGACGCTGGCCGGCGTGCTAGAGCGCAACCACCTCGTGGGGCTGATCGCGGACCGGGACCTCACCGGGCGCGGTCCGGTCGTGCCCTTCTTCGGTGAGGACGCCCGCCTGCCGGCCGGCCCCGTCGTGCTGGCCGGACGCACCGGCGCGGCGGTCCTGCCGGTCACGACGCTGCAGTGCCCCGGGCGCCGCTGGCACGCGCGCGTGCTGCCACCCGTCGACGTGGCCGGGGTGGAGCTCGTCGAGGGGGTGCGGCGCGTCGCCGGCGCGCTCGAGGCGCTCGTGCGGCTGGCCCCGGCGCAGTGGCACGCGTTCCAGCCGATCTGGGAGGCCGACCGGGCCGGGCGCCCGTGATGAGGGTCGCCCTGGTCTGCCCGTACGACTGGTGCCGGCCCGGCGGGGTGCGTGCCCACGTCGGCCATCTCGCCCGCTGGCTGGGCACCGCCGGCCATGAGGTGCGAGTGTTCGCGCCCGCCTCCGGGCGGCCGGGCGACGACGGCCCGCGGGTCGTGCCCCTGGGCCGGCCGGTGCCGGTCGCCTACAACCGATCCGTGGCCCCGGTCGCCCTGTCGCCGCTGGCGGCCCGGCGGACCGCGCGCGAGCTGCGCCGGTTCGCGCCGGACGTCGTCCACGTGCACGAGCCGCTCGCGCCGTTGGTTGCCGTCGGCGCCACGGCCCTGGGGCCCGGTCCGTTGGTGGGCACGTTCCACGCATGGTCCTCGTCGGACCGCCTCTACCGCCTGCTGTCACCGGTGGCCCGGCGCATCGCCGGGCGGCTGGACGCGCGCATCGCGGTCTCGGGGCCCGCGCGCCAGTTCGCCGCCCACGGGCTGGGCCTGCCGCCCAGCCGCTGGCGGGTCATCCCCAACGGTGTCGACGCCGCGGCCTTCGCCTCCGGCACCGCCCTGCCGGAGCTGGTCGACCCGGGCCGCCCACTGCTGCTGTTCGTGGGGCGCCTGGAGCCGCGCAAGGGCCTGGACGTGCTCATCAGCGCGTTCCTGCGCCTGCGGGCGTCGCGGCCCCGGCTGCGTCTGTGCGTCGTCGGGGACGGCCCGGAGCGCGCCCGCTGTCAGGAGCTCATCCCCCCGAGCATCCGGCCGGACGCGCTGTTCGTCGGCTCCGTGGCCCCCGCCGACCTGCCGCGCTATCACGCGAGCGCCGACGTCTTCGTCGCGCCGGCGACCGGCGGCGAGTCCTTCGGCATCGTGCTGCTCGAGGCGATGGCGGCCGCCCTGCCCGTCGTCGCCTCGGACATCCCCGGCTACCGGGCCGTGATGCGCGACGGGCGCCAGGGCCGGGTGGTGCGCGCGGGCGACTCGCTGGCGCTGTCCGAGGCGCTCGGGGCGCTGCTGGCCAACGCCCACCTGCGGGCGGCCATGGCGGCCCAGGGCCGCCAGACCGCCGCGGCCCACGACTGGCCCGTCGTGGGGCGGCGGATCGAGAGGGTCTACTCCGAGGTCGCCCCGGCCGCGGGCTGACCCGCATCCGGCGGTCACCCTCCCGCGTGGCTGCCCCGCCGGGCAGGCGCTACTCTGCCGACCATGGGGCGCCCGGTCGCGGGGCGGCCCCGTCGGACACAGGTGTCGACCGTGAGCGAGCAGACAGCACCCATCCACGGCAGCGACCGCGTCAAGCGGGGAATGGCCGACATGCTCAAGGGCGGCGTCATCATGGACGTCGTGACGGCCGAGCAGGCGGTCGTCGCCGAACGGGCCGGCGCCGTCGCGGTCATGGCGCTGGAGCGGGTCCCCGCCGACATCCGCGCCCATGGCGGGGTCGCGCGCATGTCCGACCCCGACGTGGTCGAGGCCATCATGCGGGCCGTGAGCGTCCCGGTGATGGCCAAGGTCCGCATCGGCCACTTCGTCGAGGCGCAGGTGCTGCAGGCGGTCGGCGTGGACTACGTCGACGAGTCCGAGGTCCTGACCCCCGCCGACGAGGCGCACCACTGCGACAAGCACGCGTTCACGGTCCCGTTCGTGTGCGGGGCGACCAACCTCGGCGAGGCGCTGCGCCGCATCGGCGAGGGGGCGGCGATGATCCGCTCGAAGGGCGAGGCGGGCACCGGCAACGTCGTCGAGGCCGTGCGTCACATGCGCGCCATCACCGGCGGGATCCGCCACCTGTCGCGCCTGGCGCCCGAGGAGCGCTACGCCGCCGCCAAGGAGCTGGGCGCGCCGGCCGACCTGGTCGCCGAGGTCGCCGAAACCGGTCGCCTGCCGGTTGTGCTGTTCACCGCCGGCGGCATCGCGACGCCGGCCGACGCGGCGCTGATGATGCAGCTCGGGGCCGACGGCGTCTTCGTCGGCTCGGGCATCTTCAAGTCCGCCGACCCGGCGGGCCGGGCCCGGGCGATCGTCGAGGCGACCACCTACTTCGACGCCCCGGAGGTCGTCGCCAAGGTCAGCCGCGGCCTGGGCGAGGCGATGGCCGGCATCGAGATGGGCACGCTCGGCGACGCCGACCGGCTGGCCGGACGCGGGTGGTAGACGCCCCCGCCGCCGGGGCGGGCGCTCCGGCCGTCGGTGTCCTCGCGCTGCAGGGGGACGTCGCCGAGAACCTGGCGATGCTGCGCCATGCGGGGGCGCGGGCGACCCCGGTACGGCGCCCGTCCGACCTGGACGGGCTCGACGGCATCCTCGTCCCGGGCGGCGAGTCGACCACCATCGGCAAGCTGGCCGCGATGTACGGGCTGCTGGAGCCCCTGCGTGAGCGCCTCGCCGCCGGCCTGGCCGCCTTCGGCACGTGCGCCGGGGCGATCCTGCTGGCCCGCGGCGCGGTGCTGCACGACGGCCGCCCGTCCGACCAGCCCCTGCTGGGAGGCCTGGACATGGTGGCGCGGCGCAACGCCTTCGGGCGACAGATCGCTAGCTTCGAGGCCGACGTCGACGTCGCCGGGGTGGACGGCGGGCCCATGCGGGCGGTGTTCATCCGCGCCCCCTGGTTCGAGGAGCTCGGGGCGGACGTCCGGGTCCTCGCGGCGGTGGAGACCCCCCTCGGTGCTAGAGTCGTCGTCGCTCGCCGCGGGCGGGTACTCGCGTCGGCCTTCCATCCGGAGCTGACCCACGACGACCGCCTGCACCGCCTGTTCGTCGGGATCGCCAGCACACCGACGTAGGAGGCCGAGGTGTCCGGTCACAGCAAGTGGTCGACGATCAAGCACAAGAAGGGCGCCGCCGACGCCAGGCGCGGCAAGCTGTTCGGCCGGCTGATCCGCGGCATCGAGGCCGCGGCCCGGAGCGGGGGACCCAACCCCGACGCGAACCCCACGCTGGCCGACGCCGTCCAGAAGGCGCGCGACGCCTCCGTGCCGAAGGACAACATCGAGCGGGCGCTGAAGCGGGCCGCCGGCGACAGCGACGGCGCGAGCTACGAGACCGTCTACTACGAGGGCTACGCCCCCGGTGGCGTGGCGCTGTACGTGGAGTGCCTGACCGACAACCGCAACCGGGCGGCCAACGATGTGCGCGCGGCGTTCAAGCGACACGGTGGCTCCCTGGCGGAGCCCGGGGCGGTCGACTACCTGTTCGCGCGGGCCGGCGTGGTGCTCGTCAACGGCGCCGGCACGACCGAGGACGACATCCTGCTCGCCGGGCTGGACGCCGGCATCACCGACGTCGGCCTGGAGGGCGACGTCTACCGCGTCACGACCGAGCCCGCCGACCTCCGGGCGGTCCGCGGGGCGCTGGAGCGGGGCGGGCTGGCGGTGCTGTCGTCGGAGTCCACGATGCTGCCCAGCGCGTGGGTCCCGGTCGCGGACGAGACCACCGCCCGGTCGGTCCTGCGGCTCGTCGAGGCCCTCGAGGACTGTGACGACGTACAGAACGTGTACGCCAACTTCGACATCCCCGACCGGATCCTGCACGCCGTCGCCTGACCCCACCCCGGTCGACTGAAGGCTCGCGTCGACATGTCGACGCCGGTATTCAGTCGACATCGGCATCCACAGGCCGCGCGGGTGAACCGCCGCGGTTCCCTCCCATGCTCGGCACGCTGCGGGGGTGACGGGCTCGCCGTGGAGCGCACTCGACGGGCTGGCCGCCCGCCAGCACGGCGCGTTCCGCCTGGACCAGGCCGTCGCGCTGGGCCTGTCTGCAGACACCGTCCGGCAGCGCGCGCTGCGAGAGGCCTGGCGCCGCCCGCACATGGGGGTGTTCGTCCTGCCGGGGGTGTCGCCGGACCCCCGGCTGGCCGCGAGCGCCGCGCTCTTGGCCACCGGCTCCCGCGCCCTGATCGCCGGCCGGACCGCGGCGTGGCTGTGGGGGCTGTGGCGGTCGCCGGGGAATCAGGTCGAGCTGATCGTGCCCGCCGACCGGGCGGCGCCGCGGCTCCGCAGTGTCCGCACGGTTCGAACGGTCAGCTTCCGGCAGGGCGACGCCGACGTCCGTGAGGGCCTGGCGGTGACGACCGTGGCCCGAACCGTCTGCGAACTGGCGCGGACCTGCGGCTTCCATGCGCTGCTCGACGCGACCTCGACGGCGGTGCAGCGCCGGCTGGTGGCGCTCGGGGAGGTCGAGCGCTGTCGCAGACGCATGGGGCGCTACCGCGGCGCGGCCCGGCTGCGGCGGGTCCTGGACGAGCTCGGGTGCGAGCGCACGGATTCCGGACTGGAGCGGGACGTCCGCCTGCTGCTGCGATCCGCCGGCCTGCGCCCCGCGCCCGGCATCTACGAGCTACGGGCCGACGGTGTCGTCGTCGCGCGGCTCGACATCGCCTTCCCCGCCGAGCGCGTGGCGGTGGAGGTCGACGGCTTCGCCTGGCACGCGACCCCCGCCGACCTGCGCAGGGACCACGTCCGCGAGAACGCCATCAAGGCTCTGGGGTGGCTGCCGTTGCGTGTCGGCCATGTCGAGCTCACCCGCCATCCGGGCCGGTTCGTCGCCCAGCTCCGGGCCGCTCTGGCCCTCCGCGGGTCGACTGAACGCTCGCGTCGGTATATCGACGCGAGTCTTCAGTCGACGTCGGTGCGTGGGGGAGCGGGGGACGGCTGGTAGGCTCGGGCCGAACGCTCGTTCGATGCGAGAGGATCCGCGTGCGTGTGCTGGGGATCGACCCGGGGCTCTCGCGCTGCGGCGTCGGCGTCGTCGACGGCCAGGGGCCCCGGGCCGGCGTGGTGTCCGCCGGGGTTGTGCGCACCCCGGCGAGCGATGCCCCGGCGCGGCGGCTGGTGGCGCTGCACACCGAGCTGACCGCGCTCGTCGCCCGCTGCCGCCCGGACGCGGTCGCGGTGGAGCGGTTGTTCTTCAACGCCAACGTGCGCACCGCGATGGGCGTCGGCCAGGCCGCCGGGGTGGCGCTGCTGTGCGGGGCCCAGGCCGGCGTCGACGTCGTCGAGTACACGCCGACCCAGGTCAAGGCGGCCGTCACCGGCGACGGCGGCGCCGACAAGGCCAAGGTGGGATACATGGTCCGGGCGCTGCTGGGCCTGACCGACGTCCCGCGGCCGCCGGACGCCGCGGATGCGCTCGCGCTGGCGCTGTGTCATCTGCAGCGCGCCCGGCTGGCCACGGGCGACGGGGCGCCCAGCCGCCGTCTGGCCGACGCCGCCGCGACCGCACGGCCCGGCGCCCAGGTTGTGCGGCGGGGGCGGCCGGCGTGATCGCCCAGCTGCGGGGCACCCTCGCCTCGGTGACCGCCGGGGAGGTGGTCGTCGACGTGGGCGGCGTCGGCTACCGGGTGCTGGTCCCCGCGGGGACGCCCATCGGGGCGCCCGGCGAGGAGGTGCTGGTCCACACCCACCTAGCCGTGCGGGAGGACCAGCACTCCCTGTACGGGTTCGCCGACGCCGAGACCCGCCGGCTGTTCGAGACGCTGCTGGGCGTCAGCAAGGTCGGCCCGAAGCTGGCCCTGGCGGCGGTGGGCACCCTGGGCGCCGGCGGACTGCGCCGCGCCGTGGTGGAACAGGACGTGGACGCGCTGACGGTGGTGCCCGGCGTCGGCCGCAAGGGCGCGCAGCGGCTCATCCTGGAGCTGCGGGAGCGGCTGGGCGCCGACGACGCGGGCCCGGTGCCCGGCGACGGCGCCGCGGCCGGCGACCCTGCCGGGGCGCGGGCGGAGGTCCGGGAGGCGCTCACGGCGCTGGGCTACGCTGCGGCCGAGGTGCGCGAGGCCATGGTCGGCGTCCCCGACGACGGTGACCTGGACGCCGCGCAGCTGCTGCGCACCGCGCTGCGCACCCTCGGGCGGCGGTAGCCGACCGGCCGGCCCCGGCCGCGCACAGGACGAGGCACCCGTGGACGAGATCCTCACCCAGACGCAGATCACCGGCGATGCCGAGCTCGACGCGTCCCTGCGCCCCCGCCACCTGAGCGAGTTCGTCGGCCAGGAGCGCATCAAGGAGCAGCTGTCCCTGGTGCTCGACGGCGCCCGCGGGCGCGGTGAGGTGGCCGACCACCTGCTGTTCAGCGGCCCGCCCGGGCTGGGCAAGACCAGCCTGGCCGGGATCGTCGCGGCGGAGCTGGGCGCCGACCTGCGCGCGACGAGCGGGCCGGCCCTGGAGCGCCCCGGGGACCTGGCCGCCATCCTGACCAACGTCGAGGCCGGCGACGTGCTGTTCGTCGACGAGATCCACCGGCTGCCGCGCCAGGTCGAAGAGGTCCTGTATCCGGCGATGGAGGACTTCCGCCTCGACATCGTCGTCGGCAAGGGCCCCGGCGCGCGGGCGCTGCAGCTGCCCCTGCCGATGTTCACGCTCGTCGGCGCCACCACGCGGACCGGCCTGATGACGTCGCCGCTGCGCGAGCGGTTCGGGTTCGCCGCCCGGCTCGAGTACTACAGCGAGGCCGACCTCGGGGCGGTCCTGGAGCGCAGCGCCCGCATCCTCGGCGTGACGCTGCGGCCGGACGGCGCCGCGCGGGTCGCCGGGCGCGCCCGGGGCACACCGCGGGTGGCCAACCGCCTGCTGCGCCGCGTCCGTGACTACGCGCAGGTGCGCGCCGACGGGCTGGTCACCGGCGACATCGCCGCCGCCGCCCTCGCGCTGTTCGACGTCGACGAGCGCGGCCTGGACACCCTCGACCGCAGCGTGCTGCAGGCGCTGTGCCGCAGCGGGGGGCCGGTCGGTCTGTCGACGCTGGCCATCGCGGTGGGGGAGGAGGCCGACACCGTCGAGGACGTCGTCGAGCCGTTCCTCATCAAGGAGGGTCTGCTCGCGCGCACCGCCCGGGGTCGGGTGGCCACGCCGGCCGCCTTCGCCCATCTGGGGCTGCACAGGGCCGGGCCGGGCGGTGGGGCGGACCCGAGGCTGTTCGGCGGCTGAGGAGCCCACCGGTGCCACGGGCTGAGGAGGCCACCGGCGCCGCGCGCGACCACAGTGCTATCGTGTCGACTCGCGTGGCAGGGGCCGCGCGTTTCTCTCTTGCCGGGGCCGCCGTCGCCGCCCCGCCCGTGCAGGAAAGCGCTCCACATGGAAGCCCTCATCGCCCAGGCCCTCCCGTTCATCCTCATCGTGGGGGTGTTCTGGCTGCTGGTGTTCCGCCCGCAACAGCAGCGGGCGAAGCGCCACCGTGAGCTGATCTCGTCCATCTCGCGCAACGACCGCGTGGTCTCGATCGGCGGCCTGCACGGCACCGTCCAGTCGGTCGACGAGGACACCGTCCGCCTCGAGGTGGCGCAGGGCACCGTCGTCACCATGGCCAAGTCCGCGGTGGCCCGCCGGCTCGTCGACGCCGGCACGGGACGTTCGGAGTAGGGGTGCGCCGGGCGGACCCGGAGCGCGAGCCGCCCGGTGACGGCCTCGCGTTCCGTCCGGGTCACGAGGGTGTGCCGCTGGGCGGGCGGACGCCGTCGGGCGAGGAGCGGGCCGTCCCCGAGCCGCACGCCGAGCGTGGCGGGCCCGGCACGCTGGAGGCGGTCAGGTCCAGCCCGCGCATCGCGGCGTTCATCGCCGCCGCCGACGACTTCCTCGGGGCGCAGGGCTTCACCGAGCACGGCTTCCGTCACGCCAACCTCGTCGGCCATATCGCGCGGAACGTCCTGCTGCATCTGGGCTACGACCCCCGGACCGCCGAGCTCGCCGCGATGGCGGGCTACCTGCACGACGTCGGCAACGTCGTCAGCCGCGCCTACCACGGGCAGACCTCGGCGATGATCGCCTACGACCTGCTCAAGGAGCTCGGGGTCGAGCCCCGGGACATGGCCCAGGTGCTCAGCGCGGTCGGCAACCACGAGGAGCAGTACGGCGTCGCGGTGTCGCCGGTGGGGGCCGCCGTCATCCTGGCCGACAAGTCCGACGTCCACCGCAGCCGGGTGCGAAAGGACGCCTCGATCGACATGGACATCCACGACCGCGTCAACTACGCGGTGGAGGCCTCGTTCCTGCGCGTGGACCCGGAGGCGGCCACGCTCACCCTCGAGCTGCGGATCGACACCACGATCAGCCAGGTGCTGGAGTACTTCGAGATCTTCCTCGAGCGCATGGTCATGTGCCGCCGGGCCGCCCGCACGCTGGGATGCGACTTCAGGATCACCGTGAACGACGTGCCCGTCCTGTAAGCCGGCCGCGGAGATGGTGCGCAGGGGCAAGGGCAGCCGGCTCGCCGTGCTCGTCACCTGCCTCGCGGTCGTCGCGGGCATGTGGGCGACGATACTCACGCTGGGCTGGGGCCCGCGCCTGGGCCTGGACCTGCAGGGCGGCGTCAGCCTCACTTTGCTGCCCGAGCCCGGTCAGGGCGCCGTCGACCAGGCGGTGCTCGACCAGACCGTCGCGGTGATCCGCCAGCGTATCGACGCCCTCGGCGTCGCCGAGCCCGAGATCGCCCGCCAGGGCGACACGGTCATCGTGCAGCTGCCGGGCGTCGCCGACCGGGAGCAGGCCGAGGACGTCATCGGGCGCACCGCGCGGCTCGCGTTCCGACCCGTGCTGGGGGTGATCCCCCCCGGCTCCGCGGCCTACCGCCGGGCGGGGCCGCCGTGCGGCGAGCTGCTCGGGGCGCAGCCTCCGGACGATGAGTCGGTCGTGCTGTGCGAGCGGAGGGAGGCCGACACCGGCGCCGAGGGCCAGGTGCGCGAGCTGCCCCCGCAGCGGTGGAACAAGCTGCGCCTGGGCCCGGTCGCCCTGACCGGGTCCGGCGTGACCGACGCACGCGCCGCCGTGGACCCCGCCGGCCTGAGCTGGAGCGTGGACCTGGACCTGGACCCACAGGCCGCGCAGGCCTTCGCGGCGGTGACCGGCAGGCTCGCGTGCTTCCCGCTCAACTCCCCCCGGCGCCAGCTGGGGATCGTGCTGGACAACATCGTCGAGTCCGCGCCGCCCATGGCCGGGACGGTCCGGTGCGACGTGGGCATCACCGGGGGCAGGGCGACCATCGAGACCGGCGGGGAGGAGGAGGCCCGCGAGCTGGCGCTGGTGCTGCGAACCGGCGCGCTGCCGATCTCGCTGGAGATCGAGCAGTCCCAGGGCGTCTCCCCGACGCTGGGCCGCAGCTCGCTGCGGGCCGGCCTGGCCGCCGGCTTCCTCGGCCTGGCCCTCGTCGCCGTCTACCTCGTGCTGCTGTATCGGGGCATCGGGCTGGCGGCGGTCGCTGAGCTGGCCATGTTCGGCGTCGTCACCTTCGGGCTCGTGATCGTGCTGGGCAACACGGCCGGGTTCACCCTCACCCTGGCCGGCATCGCCGGCATCATCGTGTCGATCGGCATCGCCGCGGACTCGTCGATCATCTACCGGGAGCGCTACCGCGACGAGGTGCGGGCCGGGCGCACCGTCCGGACCGCCGCCGACCACGCCTACCGCCGCAGCTTCCGCACCAACCTGACCGGCAACACCGTGTCGCTGCTGGCGGCGACGGTTCTGTACTTCCTGGCCGTCGGCCCGGTGCGCGGCTTCGCCTTCACGCTGGGACTGTCCACGCTCATCGACACGCTGTTGCTGGCGACGTTCACCCGGTCGCTGTTCGGGCTGCTGGCCAACGAGCCGCGCCTGGCCCGGTCGCCGCTGATGGGCCTGCGGGCGGACGTGGCATCGCCGGAGATCGACCGGCCCCCCCGGCGCGCCTCGGGCCCGGTCGCCGGGCGAAGGGGCTCGTCGGCGTGAGCGGCGTGGTGGCCGGCTCGCGGGCCGGGCGGGTGGCCCGCTTCCTGAGGGCACGTCCCGACGTCGACTTCATCGGCCGGTCCCGGCGCTGGGCGCTCGTGTCCCTCGCCCTCGTCGTCCTGTCCCTGGCCGGCCTGGCGGTGCGCGGGCTGAACTTCGGGATCGACTTCACCGGCGGCACGGTGTTCGTCGTGACCGACGCCACCCGCGATTTCACCGCCGAGCAGGTGCGCGAGGCCCTCGGGGCCCTGGGGGTCGAGGAGGTTCAGGCCCAGGTCGTCGAGGACGGCCAGGGGCTGCGGGTGTCCACGCCCGCCGTCGACGAGATCGGCGGCCGCAGGCAGCGCACGGTCCTCGACCGTGTCGCGGTAATCACCGGGGTCGACCCGGCCAGCGTGGACTCCAGCGCCGTCGGCCCGCGCTGGGGGGCCGAGGTCAGCGGAAGGGCGCTGCGCGGCCTGGGTGTCTTCCTCGTCCTGGTCGTCGTCTACATCACCCTGCGGTTCGAGCTGCGCATGGCCGCGGCCGCCCTCGTCACGCTGCTGCACGACGTGCTCGTCACCGTCGGCGTGTACGCCATCGTCGGCTTCCAGGTGTCGCCGGCCTCGGTCATCGCCCTGCTGACCATCCTGGGCTACTCGCTGTACGACACGGTGGTGGTGTTCGACCGCGTCCGCGAGGACGCCGGGTCGCTGACCTCGGCGTCCACGGCGACCTATGGCGAGGTGGCCAACGGGGCGCTGAACAACGTGCTCGTGCGGTCCCTGTCGACGTCGGTCACGTCGCTGCTGCCGGTGGGCTCGCTGCTGTTCGTCGGCGCGAACCTGCTGGGGGCGGAGACCCTGTCGGACCTGGCCCTGGCGCTGTTCGTGGGGATGGCCGTCGGGGCCTACTCGTCGATCTTCCTCGCCACCCCCTTCCTGGTGTGGCTGAAGGAGCGAGAGCCCCGCTACGCGGAGCTGCGCGCGCGGGTGCTGGCCCGCAGGGGCGGGGCGCCGGGTGGACGCGGGTGATCTAGACTGCGCCGCCCATGAGAATCGAATTCGACTCCTCGATCCTGTACGACTCGGTGCGCGACATCGAGGACTTCCCCAAGCCCGGCGTCACCTTCAAGGACATCACGCCGCTGCTCGGCGACCCGGCCGCCTTCTCCAGCGCCGTGGACGCCATCGTCATCAGCTTCGGGCGCGGCACCATCGACAAGGTGGTGGGGATCGAGGCGCGCGGGTTCATCATCGCCGCGCCGGTGGCCTACCACTTCGGGGCGGGGTTCGTTCCGCTGCGCAAGGCGGGCAAGCTGCCCGCCGCGACCGTGGAGGAGAGCTACGAGCTGGAGTACGACACGGCGACGCTCGAGGTGCACTCCGACGGGCTGGCGCCCGGTGACCGGGTGCTCATCGTCGATGACGTGCTGGCCACGGGCGGGACCGCCCGCGCGGCGTGCAACCTGGTCGAGCGCGCCCGGGCCACCGTGGCCGGGCTGGCCTTCGTGATCGAGCTCGAGTTCCTCAAGGGCGCCAGGAAGATCGACGGCTACGACTTCCGCAGCCTGCTGAAGTACTAGGGGCCGCGGTGCAGGACGACGCACGGTACGGTTGACGGTTACAGGGTGAACGGAGGGCCCACGAGTCCACAGGAGCGTCGCCCCGCCACACAGGCGCTCGACACGCGCCGGGACGATGACGCCTCCGGCGCGACGGCCCCGGCACCCGCCCGCCGCCAGGCCCGAGCCAAGGCCCCCGGCACGCCCCGTCCCCGCCACTCGGGAGTGAAGGCGGTGCTGGCCCGTCTGGCCATGCTCGACGTGGGCCCGACGATCCCCGAGCGCGTCCAGCCGCTCGTCGCCACCCTGCGGCGCTCGGCGCCGCGGGTCGACGTCAAGCAGGTGCTGCGGGCCTACGAGGTGGCCGAGGCCGCCCACGCCGGGCAGCGGCGGCGGTCCGGCGATCCCTACATCGTGCACCCGGTCGGCGTCGCCGAGATCCTCGCCGACCTGGGGATGGACACGTCCACGATCGTCGCGGCGCTGCTGCATGACGTCGTCGAGGACACCGGCGTGTCCCTCGACGAGGTCGTCGCACAGTTCGGGGAGGAGACCGCCGGTCTCGTCGACGGGGTCACCAAGCTCGACCGCATCCGGGTCGCCACCCGCGAGGAGCGTCAGGCCGAGAGCCTGCGCAAGATGCTGATCGCCATGGCCAGCGACTTCCGCGTGCTGGTCATCAAGCTGGCCGACCGGCTGCACAACATGCGCACAGTGCACCACCTGCCGCGGGACAAGCAGCGCCGCATCGCCGAGGAGACGCTGGACATCTACGCCCCCCTGGCGCACCGCCTGGGCATGCAGACGTTCAAATGGCAGTTGGAGGACCTTGCCTTCGCGACGCTGCACCCCAAGCGCTTCGACGAGCTCAGGGCCCTCGTGGCCGACCGTGAGCCTCAACGAGAGCGTTATCTGGAGCGTGTCGTGGCCGAGGTGGAGGAGCATCTGCGGGGGGTGAAGATCCGGGCGGAGGTGACCGGGCGCCCGAAGCACTACTTCTCGATCTACGACAAGATGGTCTACCGCGGCAAGGAGTTCAACGAGATCTACGACCTGGTCGGCATCCGCGTGATCGTCGACTCGGTCAAGGACTGCTACGCGGTGCTCGGCATGCTCCACGGCCTGTGGCGGCCCGTCCCGGGGCGCTTCAAGGACTACATCGCGATGCCGAAGTTCAACCTCTACCAGAGCTTGCATACTACGGCGGTCGGTCCGGAGGGCCGGCCCATCGAGGTGCAGATCCGCACGCGCGCCATGCACCGCACCGCGGAGTACGGGGTCGCGGCGCACTGGAAGTACAAGCAGAGCCGGGCGCGCGGTCAGGAGGCGCCCAGGCGCGGCGACGACGCCGAGGCCGAGTGGCTGTCGCACATGCTCGACTGGCAGTCGGACACCACGGACGCCGGCGAGTTCATGCGCAACATGAAGCTGGACCTGTACGCCGACGAGGTGTTCGTGTTCAGCCCGAAGGGGGATGTCCGGTCGCTGCCCCGCGGGTCGACGCCCGTGGACTTCGCCTATGCGATCCACACCGAGGTCGGCCACGGCACCGTGGGCGCGCGGGTCAACGGCCGGCTCGTCGCATTGGACTACGAGCTGCGCAACGGCGAGACGGTGGAGATCCTGACGTCCAAGGCGCCCGACGCCGGGCCCTCGCGGGACTGGCTGGAGTTCGTCGGCTCGTCGCGGGCCCGCAGCAAGATCAAGCAGTGGTTCAGCCGGGAGCGCCGGGTCGACGCCATCGAGAAGGGCCGCGACGAGCTGCACAAGGCGCTGGCCAAGCAGGGCCTCGGTCGCCGGGGGCTGGGCGGCGCCGAGCTCGAGGCGGTCGCCGGGCAGATGAACTACCGCGATGTGCAGGCGCTGTATCGGGCCATCGGTGACGGGCATCTGTCCGCGCAGGCGGCCGTGCAGCAGCTGACCGGGCGGATCGCCGACGAGGAGGAGGCCGAGGACGTCGTCGCGCCTCCGGTCAGCCCGCCGGTGCGCCCCTCGGAGGCGGTGCTGGTCGAGGACACCGATGACGTGCTCGTCACGCTGGCCCGCTGCTGCACGCCGGTGCCGCGTGACGTCATCCTGGGCTTCGTCACCCGTGGACGGGGGGTGTCGGTCCACCGGGAGGACTGCCCCAACGCCGAGGAGCTGCGCCGCCACCCCGACCGCCTGATCGGCGTGCGCTGGAACCCCAGCGCGCCGTCGACGTTCCGCGTGACCGTCCAGGTCGAGGCGCTGGACCGCAAGCAGCTGCTGCGGGACATCACCACCGTGCTCGGGGACCTGCAGGTCAACATCCTGTCGGCGCAGGTGACCACCCGCCGCGACCGGGTCGCGTTCCTGCGCTTCACCGTCGAGCTCGCCGACATCGCCCATCTCGACCACACGCTCAAGCAGGTGCGGCGCGTCGCCTCGGTGTACGACGCCTACCGGGTGGTGCCGTGGCGCGCGAAGACCGCCGCCGCCCGGAGCTCCTCCTGAGCACCCCCGGGCGGCCGGGACGGGCTCCCGACGGGGAGGGGCGCTTCTGCGACCGTGTCGTGCTCGGCATGTGGCAGGCCAACTGCTACGTGCTGGGGGACGCCTCACTGGGCACCGCCGTCGTGGTCGACCCCGGCCAGGACGGCGGCCCGGAGGTCCTGCGCCTGCTGGCCCACCGCGGCGCCGACTGCGAGGCGATCCTGCTGACCCACGGCCACATCGACCACATCTGGTCGGTGCCGGAGCTGGCGCGTCGCCTGGACGTCCCGGTCCTGTTGCACCCCGGTGACCGCTGGCTGTGGGACGACCCCGCCGCCGGCTTCGGCGACCTGCCGCCGGACACGCTGCGCACCCAGCTGGGCCTGGACTGGGACCCGCCGACCGAGCGCCTGGAGGATCTGCGCGACGACCAGAGGCTGTCGCTGGCCGGCATGCGGCTGCGGGTGCGCCACACCCCCGGGCACACCCCCGGGTCGTGCGTGTTCCACCTGGCCGACACGGGCGACGACGCCCCGCTGTTGTTGTCCGGCGACCTCATCTTCGCCGGGTCGGTCGGGCGCACCGACTTCCCGCGCGGCTCGTGGCAGGACCAGATGGACGCGATCGCCAGGGTGGTGCTGCCGCTGGAGGACCGCACGGTCGTCCACAGCGGTCACGGCCCGCAGACGACCGTCGGCGTGGAGCGGGTGTCGAACCCCTTCCTGCGCAGCCTGGTCTGAC
>JAHWKQ010000125.1 GCA_019347785.1 Actinomycetota bacterium | reverse complement strand
GGTTGCCCGATGTAGCCCCGCCCCAACCTGACGCCGCCGATGACGATCTCACCCTCGCCGCCCGCCGGGACGGGCAGCCCGTCGTTGCCGACCACGCGCACGACGACTCCGTCGATGGGCCGGCCGCTGGTGGGCACGCCATCGGCCGGCTCGACGATGTCCGCCGTGACGAGCACGGTCGTCTCGGTGGGGCCGTAGGTGTTGACCACGTGGAACGGCGTGCCCGGCGGCGGATGCCGGTGGAGGAGCTCCCCGCCGAACGTGAGCCACCGCAGCGAGGTGCGATCGAACCGGCCAGCGGCCACGGCGGCCTCGCCGAGGCTGGTGGTCAGGAAGGCGTCGGTGACGCCGCGCTCGGTGAGCCACTCGGCCATCGCGCCCATGTCCCGCCTGGCCTCTTCGGGGGCGATGCACAGGCACGCGCCCAGCCCGAGCGCCGACCACAGTTCCCACGTAGCTACGTCGAAGCCGAGGGACGCGGCCCAGGCGCGGCGGCCGTCGGGGCCGAGGCCGTAGAACGCCCCGTGCCACTCGACCAAGTGCACGAGTGCCCCTTGGGTGAGCACCGTCCCCTTCGGCGTACCCGTCGACCCCGACGTGAAGATCACGTAGGCGGCCTGCTCCGGGTGGACGGACACCGGCCCGGGCGCCGCCGGGTCCGTGGCCACGGCGGCCGTCACCTCCGGGTCGTCGAGGCACACGACGCGGGCGCCGACGTCGATGCGCGCCGCCAGCTCGGCCGTCGTGAGGACAACGGCGGCCGCACTGGCGGCGATCAACCCCTCCAGGCGGTCACGGGGGTTGTCAGGGTCAAGCGGGACGACGACGGCGCCGGCTCGGAGCACGGCCAGCGACGCCTCGACCAGGGCGAGCGATCGGGGGAGGAGCAGCGCGACGGCCACCTCCCTGTCCGCCCCCCAGGCGCGCAACGAGGAGGCCAGACGGTCGGCGCGCTCGCGGAGCTCGCCGTAGGAGGCGGCGGCGCCGTCGGCGGCGACGACCGCCGGCGCGTCCGGCTGCGCGTCGGCCCATCGGTCGAACAGTGTCGCGACCCCCGTCATTGCAGTCCGTGGACGAGCGAGAAGGCGTCCACGCCCGTTCGCGGAGCCCGCGCGGCGAGCACAACGCTCCACTCGCCCGACTCGCCCGGGTCCAGGACGGTGTCCTCCAGGGCCACGATCTCCCACGTCTCGGTCGCAACCGATGCGCGTATCCGGGCCGCGGGCCACGCCCCCACCCCGAGGTCGCCCACCAGGGCGGTCGGCCCGCCGGTCGCCACGGGAGGCCCCAAGGCGACGACCCGTGACAGCTCCGACGAAGGCAGCACCACCGGCGGTCCGTCGCCGTCCGGCGCGACCGTCACGACGTCCTGGTGCGACCGCGGCGCCGTGACCGCGAACGCCATGCCGAACCGCAGCGGCTCGGTCCCGTCGTTGCGCAGGGCGGCCCGGCCGACCACGAGCGGGCATCCGGGTCGCAAGAGCCAGCGGATGTCGACGGCCAGTCCCGCGAAGCGGCCGTCGGAAACCCCGCCGACGAGCCGCACACCGGCCGCGCCGTCGTCGCCGTGGTGCTCCTCGGCTTCGACTGTCCACGGCACGTCCTCCGTCGTGGGCTGGAGCCAGAACCGGCGGGCCGGGTCGACCACGTGGAACTTCGCCCCGCCGGTCGGCGCTGTGCCGGGCGTGCCCCCCCGGCGCTCGGACCACTGCGACCACAGGTGATCCCGCTCGCCGACAACGAGGCCCGTGAGCGCGCCGCGGAACGACGGAGCTGCCGCGGCCCGCACCACGCCGTTGGCGACCACCCACGTACCGGGCGAGTCGTCGTGGTCCACGGTCACCACGTCGTCGCCCATGGCCACCAGCGGCACGGCCCACTCGTTGGCACCCTCCGCCTCGGACCAGCGGACGCCGACAGCGTGCACGCGCTCGGCATCGGGTGGCGCGGGCAGGGGCACGGCCGTGCCGTCCGCCTCAACCACCGCGGCGATCGGGTCGCCGTCACCGACGCGCAGCTCGCCGGGGCGGGCGTCCGGCCCGAGGGGTACGAGGCGCGCCGCCCCCGCGTCGTCGAGCGCGAGGTCGACCGGGGCCACCAGCCTGCGCACGGCGCGCGCGGCCGGCGATGCGCCGGTCACGACGGCCGTGGCGGCGGCCACCGACCGATGGTCGCCCGCCCCGCACCAGAGGTACGAGCGGGGCATGGCGTGCGGGCCCTGACCGCTCGGCACCCGGTACAGCGCCGACGGCAGCCATCGGGCGCCGAAACGCACCTCGTCGGCCCCTGGCCACAACGCACCCGCGGCGCCGTCGGTTCCCACCATGGCAGACCACGGCGCTCCGTAGGCGCCGGGATCGGCGGGCAGGTCGGGACCGTGCGGGAAGTCGACGTCGTCGAGCCAGTACGGGAAGCCGTCGTCGGCGACGGGGAGACCGACCACGTGGTCGTCGCGGGGGAAGAAGAGCTTCGGCGCGGGCATCGCCGCCCACGGGAACGTGCGCAGGAACAGTTCCTCGCGGCGTTCGCCCTCGCCGTCGTCGAGGAGCGTGGTGTCGAAGCGGAGGAGTTGGTCGCCCGCCAGCCGGACACGCCGCCGAAGCCGGTACCGGGCCAGCGAGGCCGCGCGGGGCCACGCCC
This sequence comes from Actinomycetota bacterium, assembly GCA_019347785.1. Lineage (GTDB taxonomy): Bacteria > Actinomycetota > Nitriliruptoria > Euzebyales > Egibacteraceae > JAHWKQ01. Next base: position 4,137 of record JAHWKQ010000125.1, on the reverse strand, counting down.
GCTCGACGTTGGCCCGGTCGCGCCACCACCAGACGTTGGGCACGGTCTCCCACTCCAGTTCCACGCCGCCGTCGCGCGCGTGCAGGCCGACCAGTGTCACCGGCCGCTCCGGCGGCGTCAGCCAGGCTGGCGGGTACGGCGGGCCGACTTCCGGCGACAGGTCGCGCGCGAGGGCCGCTCCGGTGACGCGAGAGGCGATGTGGAGCACGCCGGTGCGCCGGTCGAGGACGGCTTCCACCCAGTCGTTGGCCAGTCGCCACCCCTCGTCGGTCTCCTGGCCGACGACCGACCCGGCCGCCGCCGGCGGCTGCGCCGGGCGCGGCCCGCGCACGACGTCGAACCACGTCGTCGTGTCGAAGGCGCCGAGGGGGGCGCCGTCGGCGTCCACGACCGTCGCGACGTGGCGTACGTCGTGTCGCCCGAGACGATCGCCGGCGCGAACCGCCACGATGTGCTCCCACTCGTGGCCCGGTTCGAGCACGGCGTCGCCGAGGAGCACGGCGCCCGCCTCGTCGACGATGGTGGGTCGCACAGGCACGTCGGCGGTGTTGCGGAAGCGCACGACCACCTTGGCCGTCCCGCCGACCACCAGGCGGCGCACCCCGTCGACCGGCCGGCTGTCGAGCTCGCACACGCTGCCGCCCACCGATGCCACCGCGTCGCTCGCCACGTCGACAGCCAGGCGCATGGTGACGCCTTGCCCGAGGCGTACGTCGTAGGGCACGACGTCGGCGCCGTGCCAGTCGTGGGCGTCGGGGTCGGCGGCTCCGCGACCGACCGGCGGCAGCAGCCGGGCGAAGTCGAAGGCGCGCGGGCCGCGGGCGAAGGCGATGACCTCGGGCCGGTCGGTGAAGGCGCGGTACAGCCACCGAAGGAGCGAGGGCCAGTAGTTCACGAACTCGATCAGCTCGCGTGCGCCCACCGGTGAGCAGCTCACCTGTCGAGCGCCCGCGCGTCGTTGAAGACGAAGCATCGGGGCGTTCCACGGCGCTGTCACGGCGTCCATGCGCGGGTACCCCGCGTTCACGGCGAACTGGAAGCCCGCCACCATGAGGCGCTCGGCGACACGGCCGGTGCGGAACTGCGGGTCGACCCAGAAGTAGCGTCCGTACACCCCGGACGAGCTGGCCCGGCCCTTCAGCGTGGGCGCGTAGAGCACCATCCCGACCACGCGCTCGAGCCGGTGCACAGCCACGAAGAACGCGACGACGCACTCCTCCTCGATGCGACGAAGGAGGTCGTCGGGCTGGAGGTAGTCGCCGCGCACCTGGTTGACGAGCCGGCACAGGAGCACGGCGTCGTCCGGCCTGAACGCGCGCACCACGACATCGGTCGGGTTCGCGATCACGGCGCCGTCACCTCGACGAGGGACAGCCCCCCGCCGCCGTTCGAGGCGAGCACGGTGGGAGCGCCGAACCCGGCCGCGTCGAGCAGTGCGGCCCACTGGGCGGGCGAGCGCAGGCGCCCGCCGATGAGCAGCGCGCTGAGATCGTTGACGTTCGTCGCCTGCACGGCCGCGCTCTCCGGCGACAACCACTCGGCCACCAGCAGGCGCGCGTGCGTGGGCATCGCCCCGCGACACCGTCGCAGCACGTTCGTCGCGTCGGTGTCGTCCCAGTTGAACACGACCCGGGCCTGGACGTAGACGTCGCCTCCTGCGGGAACCCGCTCGAAGAAGCTGCCGCCCACGATCTCGCAGCGGTCGGCGACGCCCGCCGCCTCCAGGGCGGAGGCCGCTCGGGTCACGACGGCAGGCAGGTCGAAGAGGACGCCTCGCATGCGCGGGTGCGTCTGGAGCAGGGCGGCCAGCAGGGCGCCCTCGCCTCCACCCACGTCGACCACGGTTTCATCGCCGCGCCAGGCGTAGGCGTCGAGCAGGCCGGACATCCGGTAGTGCATGTCGGCCGTATCCGTCATGGAGCGCTGGAACAGCTCCTCTTCGTCGGGATGGTCGGCCAGCCACTCGTAGAACGGTTGGCCGTGCGCCAGCTCGAAGCCGGGGATCCCCGTGCGCACGCCTTCGGCCAGACGGGCAAGCGACCGGTGGAGAACGCCCCCACCGAAGCGCGCCATTGCCCGCAGCGACGACGGGTGGTCGTCGCGGAGCGTCTCGCTCTCCGGGGTCGCTCGGAACCGGCCGGGCTCGGGCTCGCCCACCACGCCCGAGGTGGCCAAGGCGCGCAAGAGGCGGCCGAGCGCGTTGGCATCGAGGCTCAGCCCGGCTGCCAACTCCTCCGCAGAGCGAGCTTCGTCATCGAGGTGGTCGGCCACGCCGAGCTCGGCGAAGACGGCAACGGCCTGGGCGGTCACGGCGCCGAGCAGCAGCGGGAAGACCCGTGTGTACTCGCGCTGTGCCGGGCGGTGCACGTCGGTGCTCACGACAGGGCCACCCGGCGAGCTCGGCGGACTGCGAGCGGCAGCCCGGCCAGGGCGACGAGGAACAGGATGGCGACGGCGCGGGCCGCGGGCTCGAACGACCAGTTCCCGCCCTGCACGGCGAGCAGGCCGTCGATGGCATAGGCGTGCGGGGTCAGCCGGGCGAGGAAGCCGAGCACGGGCCCGACGACTTCGCGCGGCCAGAAGGCCCCGCCCAGCAACCCGAGGCCCACGCCGCCCGCCGTGCCGAAGAGCAGCGCCTGCTCGACCGTCCGAGCCAGCGCGCCCACGCCGACCGCCGCTACCGCGCACACCGCGGCGAAGGCGCCCACAACGAGTACCACCGCGGCCGGCGGCCCCCAGGTCACATCGAGCGCCAGCGCGCTTCCGACGACCACGACCATCCCCTGGCCGAAGACGACGACGAAGCGGTTGGCCATCTCGCCGGCCAAGAGCGCTCCGGGCCATACCGGTGCGATGTGCAGCCGCCGCGTGATCCCCCGCCGCCGGTCGCTCACGGCGAAGAGGGCGCCGCCCATGGCCGTGATGAACATGAACATCGCGACCGTGCCCGCCACGCCGTAGTCGTACGGGCGACGTTCGGGGACCGCCCCGACGATCACCGAGCGCACCTCGCGTTCGGACAGGCGCCGGGCCGTGGCCAGGCCGACGTCGAAGTCGGCGCCTACCCACCGCCCGGCGAACACGGCCGCCTGGACGGCGGCCGCCTCCTGGCTCAAGGCGGCGGCGATCGCAGACCCGGCGGCGGCCGCGGCCGGTCGGGTGGGATTGGAGGAGGCCGAGAACTGCACGGGCCGCCCGGCGCGGAGGGCCTCGTCGACGCCGGCGGGCACGACCAGCCCGACGACCACCTCGTCCGCCCTGACCGCCCGTCGCAGCGCCTCGCGATCGCCGTAGTCGTGCACGTCGAGCGTCGAGACGTCGCGGACGGCGTCGACCATCGCGGAGGCGAGCGGGCTCTCCCCTTCCACGACCAAGCCGACGTCCAGCGCGGGCGAGGCCGTCCCCACCACGACGCTCACCATGACGATCACGACCCACGGCAGGATCAGCACGGACCCGACGTACACGGGCGAGGTCAGCAGCCGCCGCAGCCCCACGCGCGCGACGGCCCGCACCGTCGCCGTCCGTGAAGGCGTCGCGGTCGTCATCCCAGCGCCACCCGGCGACGGCCCAGCACCACGGCCACGGCGATGAACACGGCGGCGTACGCGACCAGCCCGCCGACCCAGGGCAGCAGGTCGGCGACGCCCGCTCGGTCGACACCGAGCCGGCTGAACGCCCCCAGCGCCCACCGGTTCGGCGTGAGCACGCCGAGCCGTTGCAGCAGCTCGGGCGCCTGCGAGAGCGGTACGAAGTTGCCGCCGAGGAGGGCCAGGAAGATGCCGGCCACCAGCCCGAGGCCCGCGGCGGCGTCCTCGGTCGGGCACACGATCGTGATGGCGGCGCCGACGGCGGCGAAGGCGGAGACGGTGGCCAGGCACACGCCGGCGGCCAGGACCACGTTGCCCCAGCGGGCGCCGGTGAGGGCGCCCACCAGCCAGAGCGTGCTCGACATGGCGCCCATCCCGAGCAGCAGGGACAGCAGCGCTTTCGCGGCGAGGAGCCGCAGCGGCGACACGCCGAGGCTCAGCATGCGGGCGAACGTGCCGTTCTCCCGCTCGGCGACGAGGCCCCGGGCGCCCATCTGCACGACCACGAGCAGCACGACCCGCGCCATCGACGGGCCGTAGTAGACGG
>JAHWKQ010000124.1 GCA_019347785.1 Actinomycetota bacterium | reverse complement strand
CAGCGTCGCCTGCCAGGTGCCGGCGCCGATGCGGGTGCGCCGCTCGAACTCCCCGGCCACCGTCGCCGACACCGTCTCGGTGGCCACGGCACCGGTCGCGTAGGCCACCCTCAGGCCGCGTGCCAGCGCGTCGCAGACGATGTGGTAGTCGTCGCAGACGGTCGAGACGGGCAGGGGACGGAAGTCGCGGCGGCGGACGCCGCAGATCTCCCCGGGCGCGCCCATCGTGCAGCCCAGCGCCGACTCGCAGCGCTTCAGGTACGCCTCGAGCCGCCAGTACAGTCCCTCGCCGGTCCCTCGCGCCCCGGGGCCCTCGACGGTCTTCGCGCCGCTCACGACCGCGACGCGCGGGTCGCCGAACGGTGCGACGAGCGCCCGCAGCGAGCCCGGCGCCAGACGGCAGTTGGCGTCGGTGAGGCAGAGGATGTCGCCGTGGGCGGCGGCCGCCCCGCGGTTGACCGCCGCCGACTTGCCGGCCCGATCCTCCCTCCACAGCACGCGGGCCCCCAGGCGCCTGGCGACCGCCGCGGTGTCGTCGCGGGAGCCGTCGGCCACGACGATGATCTCGAGCCGCTCGCGCGGGTAGTCCTGCGCGCGGATGTCGGCGACCTTGGCGGCGATGACGTCGCTCTCGTCATAGGCGCAGACGATGACCGACAGAGTCGGCAGGACCTCCCCGCTCGGCGCCCGCGGGGCGCGGCGGCCGGCGACCCGGGAGGCCAGCCCCACCAGCAGCGGATAGCCGACGTAGGCGTACAGGCCCGCCAGCATCGTCAGCGGGATGGTGCGGCCCGTCCCCCCTCGTCCCACCGGCCCTCCGTCCCTCGCCCGCCCGGGCGGGGAAAAACGCTGAGTAGTTCGTAGAATACTATGAGTACTTGTGACTGAGGGGGAGCTTCCGGGTCGAGCCGAGCCGGCCGTGCGCGTGCTGCTGCTGATCGACTCGCTCACGCTCGGCGGGGCCGAGAACGTGCTGGCCACCCTCGCGCGCGCCGCCCCCGCCGCCGGGATCCGCCTGCGGGTCGCCAGCCTCGAGGCGCGCAGCCACGAGCGCGCCACCCTGCTGGCCCGGCTCGAGGGCGCCGGGCTGCGGCCCCGCTTCCTGGACATCCCGCGCCTGGCCCACCCCGCCGCGGTCCCGCGGGTGGCGGCGGCCGTGCGCGCCTCCGGCTGTGACGTGGTGCACGCCCACCTGGAGCACGCCGCGGTCCTGGCGCCGGTCGCCGCGCGCCTGTGCGGGCGGCGGGCCGTCGTCACCCTGCACCACGTCCCGGGGCGGCTGCCGTGGCGCGAGGCGCTCAAGGAGCGGCTGGCGGTGTCGGCGGCGACCCGCGGCGGGGGGCTGATCTGCGTCTCCCGGGCCTCCCTGGAGGCGTTCGCCGACCGGTACCGGTCCCGCCCGGGGGCCTGGACGGTGATCCCCAACGGCGTCGACCTGTCGCTGTTCGACCCCACCCCCGCACCACCGCCGGCCGATCTGCGCCTGCCCGCCGGCGCCCCCCTGGTCGCGTTCGTCGCGGCCATGCGCGGGCGCAAGGGGCACGCCTGCGCGCTGGAGGCCTGGCGGCGGGTGGCCGACAGCCGTCCCGACGCGCGCCTGCTGCTGGTCGGCTCCGGCGCGCGGGAGCCGGCGCTGCGCGCGTTGTCCGCCCGCCTCGACCTCAGCGAGACGGTGCGGTTCACCGGCTACCGCGACGACGTCGCCCGCATGATGCGGGCGTCGACCCTCGTGCTGCTGCCCTCGCGGACCGAGGCCCTGCCGACCACGCTCATCGAGGCGGCCGCCTGCGGCCGGGCGGTGGTGGCAAGCGACGTGGAGGGGGTTCCCGAGGTCGTGGCCCATGGCCACAGCGGCCTGCTCGTCCCGCCCGACGACCCCGACCGCCTCGCCGGCGCCGTGCTGGCGCTGCTCGACGACGGGCCGCGGCGCGAGGCGATGGGCCGGGCGGCCAGGGCCATCGCCGAGGCGCGCTTCGACATGCGCCTGTGGGCTCGACGGCTGCGCGGCGTCTACGAGCGCGTCGCCGCCGGCGCACCCCTGGCCGCCGGCGAGCACGTCACCGTCCGGTGACCACGGAGCGCTCCGCGGCCGGCCGGCCCACCGGCGGTGAGGAGGGGCGGGCCGCACGCAGCTTCTTCTGGGCGGCGCTGTCCTTCGGCGGCAACCGCGTCCTGCTGTTCCTCGCCACCCTGGTCCTGGCGCGTCTGCTCGTGCCCGCCGACTTCGGGCTGGTCGCCGCCGGCATGACGCTGATCCTGTACCTGGAGGTCGGCCTTGACCTGGGAGTGGGCTCGGCGCTGATCTTCGAGCAGGAGCACGGCATCACCCCGCGGGTCCAGACCGCGTTCACCTTGAACATGGTGGTGTCCGCCGCCCTCACGGTCGCGGGCGTCGCCGCGGCGCCGGCCGTCGCCGCCTTCTTCCATGCGCCCGGCCAGCAGGCCGTCTTCCGGGTGCTGTTCTGCTACCTGGTCGTGCGGGGCGCCGGCCAGGTGCACGACGCCGTGCTCAAGCGCGACCTGCACTTTCGCAGGCGGACCGCCGTGGACCTGCTGCGGGCGGCCGTCCGGGCGGGCGTGTCGATCGCGCTGGCCCTGTCCGGGCTGGGCGTGTGGGCGATCGTGTGGGGGCTGCTGGCCGGCGAGGCCGCCGGCACCGCGCTCAGCTGGAGGCTCGTGCGCTTCCGTCCCTCGCTGCGCCTCGACCGCACGGCCGGCACGACGCTGCTGCGGTTCGGGCTGAGCGTCACCGCGCTGAAGATGCTCAACGAGGTCGGCATGAACGCCGACTACCTGGTGGTCGGCAACCGCCTCGGCACGAGCGCGCTCGGCTACTACGCGATCGCCTACCGCCTGCCGGAGCTGCTCATCGACAACGTGTACTGGGTCTTCTCCAGCATCGCGTTCCCCGTCTACGCCCGCGCCCGCACCCTGGGGCCCGAGGCGTTCCGCGCGGCGATGCTTCGCGCGCTGCGCCTGACCACCCTGTTCGGCTTCACCTGCGGCGTCGGACTGGCGCTCGTGGCCCGCGACGCGGTGCTCGTGCTGTTCTCCGCCCGCTGGCAGCCGTCCGTCGGCGCGATGACGTTCATCTCGCTGGCCCTCGCCCTGGGCTCCGTCGGCTACGCGTCCGGCGACATCTTCCCCGCCGTCGGCCAGCCCGGGCGGCTGCTGCGGATCAACGCCCCCCTGGTCGTCGCGCTGATCGTCGCCTTCGTCCTCGCCGCCCCGTACGGCATCACCACCGTCGCCGGGGTGCACCTGGGCTTCGAGGTCATGTACGGCGGCCTGCGGATGGTGGTCGCCAACCGTCTCGTCGGCTCGACGATGCGCGAGAGCCTGGCCGCCATGCGCCCGGCGCTGTGCGCGGTGGCCGGCATGCTGCTGCTCGCCCTGCCGGTGCGCCTCGCCGCGCCGCCGGGGCTGCCGGCCCTGCTCGCCGTCGTCGCGGCCGGCGCCACCGGTGCCGTGACCGGGGTGCTGCTGGGCGCCCGGACGGTCGTCCCCGAGCTGCGTCGCACCGCGCTGCGGGCGGTGGGGCGGTGACCGCGCCCGCGACGGTCGACGCCGTCACGCCGGGCGACCCCGCCCTGCGGGCCGTCTGGCGCGGGCTGCAGGACCAGGGGGCGGTGTGCTCGCCCTTCCTGTCGTGGGAGTGGTTCTCGGCGCTGTTCGACCAGCCCGACCTGGCCGGCGGTGTCCGCGTGCTCGTCGTGCGCGACGCGTCGCGGCCGCTCGGCCTGCTGCCGCTGGAGTGGGTGCGCGGCGCGCGTGGGCTGCGCACCGTGGGGATCCCCGGCTGGCGGTGGCTGGCGCCCGACCACCTCGACGTGGTCGCGGCGGCCGGGCAGCGCCGTTTCGTCGCCCGGTCGGTCGCCCACGACCTGGCCCGCCGCCGCGAGTGGGACGTGCTCGACCTCGACGGCCTCGACGCCGACGGCTGCCTGGCCGCGGCGGTCCGCGGGCTGCTGCGTCCGCCCCGTCTCCTGCCGCGCGCGCCGGAGCCGGTCGCGGCTCCCTACGTCGATGTCCGCTCCCGGCCACGGGAGCGGCTGCTGACCAGCCGCAAGCTGCGCTCCCAGGTGCGCCGGACCCTGCGCGAGGCCGAGGCCGCCGGGGGCGGGTTCCGGACCGAGCGCGACCCCGGACGCGTCGAGGCGTCGCTGGACGAGCTGATGCACCTGCACAACGCGCGTCTGGGCTCGGTCTCGGCGGTGTTCGCCACGGCGGCCCGCCGGCGCTTCCACCGCCTGGCGGCGCGCCGGCTGGCCGAGGCGGGGCACGCCCGCGTGTACCGCCTGGCGACCGGGTCCGGCCCGGCCGCCCTGGCATACGCCCTGGCCTGGGGCGACCGCCTGTCGCTCTACACCATGGGCGTCGACCCCACCGCCGCCCTCAGCCCGGGCATGACACTCGTCGGTCAGGCGCTGGCGGGGGCGGCCGACGAGGGCTTCGCCGAGCTCGACCTGCTACGTGGCGAGGAGGCCTACAAGCTGCGGGTGGCCAGCGACGTGCGGCGCGATGTGCGCCTGCGCGTCCTGCGGCCGACCCCGCGTTCCCTGGCGGCCGCGGGAGTCGCCCTCGTGGCCCGGCTGCGCACCGCGGCGCGGACGGGCGGGGACGCCCGGTGAGCCATCGCGTGGACGCCACCGCCACCGCCGTCTACCGCTCGGTCGAGGAGGGGGAGCCGGACTGGGACGACCTGGCCGACCGGGTCGGGGCCTCGCCGTTCCTGCGCCCCGGTTGGGTGCGCGCGTGGTGGGGCGCCTTCGGCCACGGCGGGCTGCGGGTGGCGGTGGCCCGGCGCGACGGGCGCCCGGTCGGCGTGCTGCCCTTCGTGCGCCGCCGCGGCGTCGTGGTCTCGCCCACCAACTGGCACAGCCACGAGTACGCCTTCCTGGCCGCCGACGCCGACGCCGTCGCTGTGCTCACCGACGCGCTGGTGGCCGGGCGCCCCCACCACGTGCGCCTGGACCTCCTGCGCGAGGGCACGCCGGAGCTGGCCGCGTACCGGGCGCGCGCCGCGGCGCTCGGGTACCGCTCCGGCGCCGGTGAGCTTCTGCGCTCGCCGTACGTTCCCCTGGTCGGCGGTTGGAGCGCGTACGAGCAAGGCCTCGGCGCCAGGAAGCTGCGGGAGCTGCGCCGTCGCGGCCGGCGCCTGGCCGAGGCCGGGCGGGTGACCTTCGAGGTCAGCGACGGCGCCGGGGACCTCGACGGGCTGCTCGACGAGGGCTTCCGCGTCGAGGCGGCCGGCTGGAAGGGCGCCGCCGGCACGGCGATCGCCGCCCACCCCCACACGCGGCGCTTCTACGCCGGACTGGCCGGGTGGGCGAGGGAGCGCGGCTGGCTGCGTCGGGCATTCCTGCGCCTGTCGGGCCGCGCGATCGCCTTCGACCTGGCGCTGGAGCACGCGGGGGTGCACTACCTGCTGAAGACCGGATACGACCCGACGTTCCGGGCCTACGCGCCCGGCGCGCTGCTGCGCCGCGAGATGCTCGCGCGGGCGTTCGCCGGGCACCTGGCGCGCTACGAGTTCCTCGGCGACACCGCCCCCTGGAAGCGGGAGTGGGCATCGCGCGAGCACGTGCTGCTGCGCCTGCGCTCCTACGCCCCGTCGACGCTCGGGCGCCTGCAGTGGTCCGCGCACGTCCGCTGGGCGCCGGCGTACCGGCGGGCCCGCGAGCGCGCCCGCCGGCTGGCCCCCCGGTGAGCCGGCCGCTGCGGCTCCTGCCCGCGCCATCCCCTCTCGCGCACGTTCGGCGGCCGGCCCGGCGGCCGCCGTACCCACTGGCCCATCCCGACTGCCGGCTGTACGCGCGGGCGCGCCACGGCCTGTGGCACGGGGTCCGCGCGCTCGGGCTGCGGCCCGGCGACGAGGTGCTCGTCCCCGCCTACCACCACGGCTCCGAGGTCGAGGCGCTGGCGCGGGCGGGCCTGGGCCGCCGGTACTACGCCGGCACGCCGGCCCTGGAGCCCGACGAGGCCGAGCTTGCCGGGCTGCTCGGCGAGCGGGTGCGGGCGCTGCACCTCACCCACTATCTGGGCTTCCCCCAGGACGCCGGGCGCTGGCGCCGGTGGTGTGACGCGCACGGGCTGCTGCTGCTGGAGGACGCCGCCCAGGCGTGGCTGAGCGAGCGCGACGGGCTCCCGGCCGGCGCGCTGGGCGACTGCGCGATCTGGTGTCTGTACAAGACCCTGCCGCTGCCCGACGGCGGGGCGCTGATGTGCCGGCGGCCACCGACGGGGCCGGCCGGCGCGCCCCGGTGGGGCCTGACCAGCCTCGCCCGGGGCCACGCGGGCTGGCTGGCCGGACACTGGGCCGCCCCGGGTCGCGTTCGGCGCGCGGCCGGGACGGAGCCGTACGACGCGGCCGAGGACTTCGCGCTCGGCGACCCCGAGACCGCGGTGACGAGGACGACGCGCTGGCTTCTGGCGCGGCCGGAGGCCGACGTCGCCGCCCGCCGCCGGCGCAGCTACGCCCGTCTGCTCGAGCGCCTGGCGCCTTTCGTGCCCGAGCCCTTCCGGCGCGTCCCCGAGGGGGCGTCGCCCTTCGCGTTCCCGGTGGCCGTGGACGACACGGCGGCCCTGAGGGGCGCGCTGGCGGCGCGGGGCGTGGAGGTCGTCGACCTGTGGCGGGTGGCGCACCCCTCCCTGGCCGCCGGCGCCGTCCCCGCCGCCGAGCGCCTGCGGGCCACGGTCGCCGTCCTGCCGGCGCACCAGGACCTGGGCGCGGCCGACACGACACGCATCGCCGACGCGGTGCGCGCGGCGACCCGGCGCCGCCCCTAGCGGCCGGCCGCGCCGGCGTCCGCCAGCACCGAGATCGGAAGAGCG
>JAHWKQ010000123.1 GCA_019347785.1 Actinomycetota bacterium | reverse complement strand
TTGTGGGCGAGGGGGGACTTGAACCCCCATGTCCAAAGGACACACGGACCTGAACCGTGCGCGTCTGCCAATTCCGCCACTCGCCCGAGTGGAACCGGCAGTGTAGCCGTGCCGGCACCGGTTCCGCATCGCCATCGGGTGCTCGAGGGACGCCATGGTGCGCCACCCCGGGGCCACACCTGGCTAACGGCGCTCGTGCTTGCCTCGGCAAGCGGTCGTAGCACGGTTCTCTCTACACCAGCAGGGCAGTGCATCCTATGGTGAGCACTGCACTCAGCGTAATGGAAGATTCGTCGTGTCGTGGGGGAGCGGCGGGAGGTGGCGCGTGGCGCTCAGAGCATCTGCACCAGGTAAAGGAGCAGGATGATCGCGAGCAACACGCCAACGATGGTCCAAACGGTGTTGCTTATATGCATGAGCACGGCTTACCCGCTGCTCGCAGCGCACAACCGCGGAGGGCGCGGGGCGTGCGGCCGACGAAGACCTGCAGGAACCGTCGGCGGGGTTGGGGCGTCACGGCCACGAACTCGGCCCTCGAGCCGGGCGAGCATGCCGTGTGGCTGGAATGGTTGGGCACGGAGGGCGACAGCTTCGCCGTGGTCCGCGTGACGGTCCAGGCCTGAGCGGCTCCCGGCCCCACCACGAGCAGGCGGGCGGTTGACACCAGACCCCAGGCGCTCCACGATCCGCCGTCCCCGACCACATCGGCGGGGGATGCTCGAGCCGTCGGTACTGGCGGCCCACTCGTGAGGGGCCGGTGTTGAGCGAACACGATCAGCGACCGCAGCGGCCTGCGGGTGTTGCACGCCCGGCGTACGAACCGGGCACCAGCGGGCCCGCCGAGCACCGCCTCTTGTCCCTCCAGCGTCTTGCCGGCAACCGGGCTGTCGGCGCGATGGCCGCCGCGCCGACCGTCCAGCGCCACTGGGACAAGCAGGCAAGCGCCCTCAGCCAGGCCGAGCAGGCCGAGCGTCAGGCCCTCGACCCCGCGCGGGCCACCGACAGCTGGGCAGGAACCGACACCGCGAGCCTCAGCGACGAGCTGCGGGAGGGGCTGACCCTCGCCAAAGCAAACCCAGACCCGGCCGACTGGCAGAGCGGCATGCCTTGGCTGAACGAGGAACGGCCCACCAAGACGGGCACCACGCCGATCTACCTGCCCAAGCACAAGAGCCTGGCACAGCACAGCTGGGGCTCCACCCACAACAACAACAGCGGCCTGCTGCCGGGCGTGAAGGGCGCCGGCGGGTACGTCGAGTACTACGCCCGACCGGCCACCGATCTCGCGGCCTACTGGCAGGCCCACCAGAAGCAGCCGCTGGGGAAGAACCGCATCATCAAGCAGGTCAACGTGTCCGGGAAGACCTACTGGTGGGCGTCACCGGACCACTACAACTCCTATCGGTTCGTCAACGATGCCTGACCAGCCCCTGCTCGCGAGCCTCGCGGTCACCAACTACGTCGCCCAGGGGCGCTTGGACGAGCTACTCACCGTGCTCGCCGACGCGGGCTTCGCCATCATCGAACTCGACGGCGCAGACGTGCGCGACGAGGCGTCGCTTCTGGAGCAGATATCCGCCCAGGTCCTCGACGGGGAAGAGGTCGGGAACTGGGACAGCCTCGCCGACGTCCTCCGCGCCCACGTCTGGCTGCTCGACGACGACCGCATCGCGCTGGTGTGGACCCACGCCGACCGGATGCTCGACGGGTATCTGGCCGACCTGATCGTGGCCGCAGATGTCCTCGCGGGGATCTCCCGCCAGCTGTTCGCCGACCATCGGACCTTCGTCACCTTCCTCGTGGGATCCGGACCGAACTTCACCTGACGGACTGGGCTGTCACACCCTCCCCGCATACTCCGACGTCGATGCTGCACGTCCACCGCGCCGCGCGGGCCGACGCCCTCGTCGCTGCGCTCGCCGACCTCTTGAGGGGCCCTCGCGACCCCTTCGAGCAGGTCGGCGTCGCCGTGCACTCCCACGGGATGGAGCGGTGGCTGGCGCAGCAGCTCGCCGACCGGCTCGGCGTGTGCGCCGGCGTCTCCTTCCCGTTTCCGACGCACCTGGTCGACGACGTGATGGCGGCGGCAGGTCAGGCGGAGGGCCTGGCTGTGTGGCGGCCCCAGCGCCTCGCGTGGCAGGTCCTGGCGGTGGCGCGTGAGCACGGCGACGAGGCGTGGGCGGCGCCGCTGCAGCCCCGCGACCACCGCACCGCGTATGCCCGCGCCCGGCACGTCGCCGACCTGCTCGACCGCTACGCGGTCCACCGCCCCGAGCTGCTGCGCGCCTGGCAGCGCGGCGACGACCGCGATCCGCGGGGGAACCCGCTCGGCCACCACGCCTGGCAGGCGCGGACCTACCGCGAGGTCTGCGCCCGCACCGCCGGCCCGTCCTACGTCGACCGGCTCGACGCGACCCTCGCGGCGCTGGCGGCCGGCCCGCCCCCCGGGGTGCCGTCCCACGTGACCGTGTTCGGGTTCACCGCGCTGCCGCGCGCGCACCTGGCGATCCTCTGCCGGCTCGCGGCGCACGCCGCGCGGGTCGACCTGTTCCTGCTCCACCCGTCGGCGGCGCTGTGGCGGCAGGTCGCCGAGCGGGGGGACCTGGCCGGGCTGGGCAGCATCCGCCTGCCGGCCCCCCGCGCCGCCGACCCCGCGGCTGCGCTGCCGACCCACCCCTTGCTGGCCTCGTGGGCCCGCGACGTGCGCGAGCTGCAGCAGCTGCTCGAGCCGCTCGGCTCCCCGGAGGTCCACCACCTCGGCGACCCCCCGCCCGGCCCAGGGCTGCTCGCCACCCTCCAGGCCGACGTGGTGGCCGACCGGCCGCCGACCACGGGCCTCGGGCGAGACGGCACGATCTCGGTGCACGTCGCCGCGGGGCCGCGCCGCCAGGTGGAGGTGCTCCGCGACGCGCTGGTGGCGGCGTTCGCGGCCGATCCCACCCTCGAACCCCGCCACGTCGTGGTGATGTGCCCGGACGTGGAGACCTTCGCCCCCCACGTGCAGGCGGTGTTCGGCGACCGTCACGCGGGCGAGCGAGGAGACCGCGACCTGCCCAACCTCAGCGTCCGCCTGGCCGACCGGGCCCTGCGGCAGGACAACCCCGTGCTGCGGGTTCTCGCCCAGGTGCTGGCGATGGCCGGCGGCCGCTGCGCCGCCAGCGAGATCGTCGAGCTGCTCGAGCAGCCGTGTGTGCGGCGGCGCTTCCGTCTCGACGCCGAGGACGTCGCCGAGGTCGTCGCATGGCTGCGCGACGGCGGGTTCCGCTGGGGACTGGACGAGGCCCACCGCGAGCGCCTCGATGTGGGGCGCATCCGCGAGCACACGCTCACCGCGGTGCTCGACCGCATGGCGCTGGGGGTGGCGCTGGACGCCGAGGCGGGACCGCGCGGCGGCGTGACCGCGCTCGACGCGACGGAGGGCAACAGCCGCCTGGTGGGCCGGGTGGCCGAGCTGGCGGCTCGCCTGCAGCGAACGCTGGAGGGGCTGGAGGGGACGCAGCCACTCGGTGGGTGGCTGGCGACGCTGCGCCGCGCGGTGGACGAGCTCACGCTCACGGTCGGCGACGACGAGCAGCACCGCCTCCAGGCGCTGGTCGTGCTCGACGAAGTGGAGCGGCAGGCGCCCGCAGAGGTGTCGCTGGGGCTGGCCGACGTCCGTGACCTGCTGGGGGATCGCCTGCGCGGGCAGCCGTCGCGTGCCAGCCACCGGATGGGTGACCTGACCGTCTGCACGCTGGTGCCGATGCGGTCGGTGCCGCACCGCATCGTGGCCCTCCTGGGGCTCGACGACGAGGCGTTCCCGCGGACACCGCAGCCCGACAGCGACGACCTGGTGGCCGCAGATCCGCGGGTCGGCGACCGCGACGTGCGGTCCGAGGACCGCCAGCTGCTGCTCGATGCGGTGATGTCGGCGACCGACCGGCTCATCGTGGTGTGCCAGGGGCGTGATGAGGCGACGGGGGAAGAGCGCCCGCTGGCCGTGCCCGTCGATGAGCTGCTCGAGGTCGTCGCGACGATGACCGGCACGGAGCCCGACCAGCTGGTCCGCACGCACCCGCTGCACGGCACCGCCCCCGAGCTGTTCAGCAAGCCGGCGTGGGGCGTCGATCCCACCCACCTCGCCGCGGCGCGGGCGGCCCAGACGCCGGCGGCCGCACGGACGCCGTTCCTGTCAGCACCCCTCAAGCGGCTGCCGCGGCCGCTCGCCACGTTCGACGACCTCGTCGCGGTCCTGAAGACGCCGGCCAAGCGCTTCCTGCGCCACGGGCTGGCGACCTGGATCGAGGACGAGGGCGAGCTGCCCCACGACACGGTCCCCGTCGAGCTCGGCGGCCTGGAGCGCTGGGCGCTCGGCGATCTGGTGCTGCGCGCGGTCGCAGAGGGCGGCTCGCTGGAGGAGGCCTTCGCCGCCGAGGAAGGCAAGGGCACGCTGCCGCCCGGCAGCTTGCAACGGCTGACCAGGACCACCATCACCGAGTGGGTGGAGCAGCACCTGGGGCTGGCCGGTCGGCTCGGCCACCGTCGGACCGCGGGGGAGCTGCGGCCGGTCGCGGTCGAGGCGGCCGACGGGGCGCTGCTGCCAGGGATGGTGGGCGGACTGCAGGACGACACGATGTGGACGCTGCACTTCGGGAAGCTGCACCCGCGGCACCGGGTCGATGCGTGGGTGCGGCTGCTGGCGCTGGCGGGATGCCATCCGGAGCGGCGCTGGCGGGCGGTGACGATCGGTCGGGATGCCGCCGATCGCAAGCGGCCACCGCTGGCGTCGTGCCTCACCGCGCCGCCCGCGGACAAGGCTCGGGCAGTCCTGGACGACCTCGCCCGCCTCGCCGACGAGCTGGTGCGGGCGCCGCTGCCGCTGATCGAGACGCCGTCCGAGGCCTACGCCACCACGGCGCGTGGCGGCGGTGACGCGGCAGGCCTCGCCGCGGCCGCCGACGCCTGGGTGGGGGAGGAGTTCGGTCCCGACCCGGCCTGCGACGAAGCCGTGCACCTGCTGGTGTTCGGGGCGGACACGCCGTTCGACGTGCTCGCCGCCGACGGGCGCTTCGCGGCCCTGTCCCGCCGGTTGTGGGATCCGCTGCTGGACGCCGAGCGGCTGGGGAGAAGGTGATGACCTCGCCGTTCGACGCCACCGCGCCGCTGGTGTCTGGCATCACCGTGCTCGAGGCCAGCGCGGGGACCGGCAAGACGCACGCGCTGACCAGCGTGGTGCTGCGCCTGGTCGCGGTCGACGGGGTCGCGATCGAGCGCATCGCGGTGATGACGTTCACCCGCAATGCGGCGCGGGAGCTGCGCCAGCGGGTGCGGCGCCGCCTGCTCGACGTCGTCGACCCCCGCCCGCCGCGCGATGATCTGGTGGGGTGGCTGCACAGCGGCGCCGACCGCGAGCAGCGGCTGGCGCGAGTGCGCGCGGCGCTGCGGGACTACGACCAGGCGACGGTCACGACGATCCATGCCTTCTTCGGGCAGTGCCTGGCCGCCGTCCTCGGCGGCGGGGGCGCACCGCTCTTGGAGGACGAGTCCGGCCTCGTCGCCGAGGTCATCAACGACCTCTACGTGAAGGGCTTCGCCGCGGCCGACGACGCGCGGCTCGAGATCATGCCGCCGCCGTGGCACGTCGAGCGGATCGTGCGGGCCGCGCTGGTCGATCCCCGCGCGCGGATCGTGCCGCCGCCGTCTGGCCGCACCAGGGAGGGGCTGCAGGCGGCGTTCGCGGTGCGGGCGCGGGAGCGCACCCGCCAGCGGCGGCTGGCGGCGGGGGTACGGAGCTTCGACGACCTGCAGGCCGAGCTGGCCGAGCTGGTCGAGACCGACGGCGACCGCGTCCGGGCCGCGCTCGCCGCGCGCTTCGACGCCGCCCTGGTGGACGAGCTGCAGGACACCGACCAGCTGCAGTGGGAGTTGTTGACCGACGTCTTCTCCCACGGGCGCGTGTTCGCGGTCGGCGATCCGAAGCAGGCGATCTACGGGTTCCGGGGCGGCGACGTCCACACCTTCGTGCGGGCGCTGGAGGAGGCCGACGCGCACGCGGCGCTCGTGACCAACCGGCGCTCGGACCCCTCCTACCTGGCCGCCTGCGACGCGCTGTTCGCGGGACAGACCTTCGGCGACCCGCGGATCGCCTACCACCACGCCCAGCCCCACCACACCGGCGACCGCTGGATCGGCGAGGCCCACCCCCCGCTGGAGATCCGCACGCTCGAGCCCGCGGGGACGCGCGCAGACGGCACCGTGCCGGCCGGGCTGGCCCGCGACCTCGCCTCACGGGACGCGGCCCGGGTCGCCGCCGCACTGCTCGATGACGGGCGGACGCAGATCGCAGGCGACGGCGAACCGCGACCGCTGCGCGCTGCGGACGTCGCAGTGCTCGTACGCACCAACGCGCAGGCGGCGCTCATGCACCGGCGCCTCGCGGACGCGGGGGTGCCGGCGGTGCTCGGCTCGATCGGCAACGTGCTGCACGCCCAGGCGGCCAGCGAGTGGCTGGCGCTGCTGCGGGCGCTGCAGGAGCCGAGCGTCGCCGGACTGGCGCGCCGCGCCGCCCTCACACCCTTCGTCGGCTGGACCGGCGACCACCTGGCCGCCGCGGGCAGCGACGAGTTGGGGCGGCTGCACGATGACCTCCACAGCTGGGCGCGGCTGCTCGCGCAGCGCGGCGTCCCCGCGCTGGTGGACCGCCTCGCCGCCGCGGGCTACGCCGCACGGCTGCTGGCCGCGCCCGGCGGCGCCCGGGTGCTCGCCGACGTCGAGCATCTCGCCGAGCTGCTCCACCGCGCCGGCGGCCCGTCGCCGACCCCCGCGCTGCTGCACGGCTGGCTGGAGCGGGCGGTGGCC
>JAHWKQ010000122.1 GCA_019347785.1 Actinomycetota bacterium | reverse complement strand
TCCTGGCCGAGGACGCGGAGGTCCGGTGGGCGGACCCGGCCCAGGCCGTCGACCTCGGAGGGCTGCGCAGACGGCTCCAGGGGGAAGGCGGCGGGGTAGACGACCGGCGTGCTGCGGGTGGCCATCGGGGGCAGACTCTAGCCGCCTGTCGGCCGGCCGGCCGGTCGCCGGCCTAGAATCGGTCCGCGCGGCTCGACTGCCGCCGGCCGCGCCCCACCCCTCCGACGCGAACGACGTTGCCCGCATGACTGCCCGACTGCGCGCGCCCGGGTGGGCGCACCGCATCCACCTCGGCCCGGCCGCGCGCGAGGTCCTGGGCTTCTGGTCGCGTGAGCGGCGCACGCTGCGGCAGGGCTTCACCGCGCTGGGCATCTCCACCGGCGTCGGCATGTTCACCGGGCTGGTGCTGGGCTCCATGGAGGGCCTGCTCTTGCGCCTTCCGGGGCTGCTCGTGCTGGTGCCGGCGGCGATCGGCATGCGGGGGGCCATCTTCGGCGCGCTGGGGGCCCGGCTGGGCACCGGGATCCTGACCGGGCAGTTCACGCCGGGGCTGCGACGCGGCGAGTTCACCGGGGACAACGTCGCCGCGGCGGCGATGCTCAGCCTGTCCGGCTCGGCGCTGGCGGCGGTCGCCGCGCGGGCCACGGCCGCGGCGTTCGGCCTGGAGACGATCAGCCTGTGGCACCTGATGGTCGTCTCGATGGTCGGCGGGGCGCTGTCGAGCGTGTTCGTGCTCGCCGGCGTGCTGCTGCTGGCCCGCACCGCGTTGAGCCGCGGCTGGGACATGGACGCGGTCGGCTCGCCGATCATCACCGCCACCGGCGACGTCGTGACCCTGCCCGCCCTCGTGCTCGCGACGTTCCTGATCGGCGACGGCCTCGTCACCGCGGCGCTCGGCGGGCTGCTGCTGGCCGGTGCGGTCGCCGCGCTGGTCCTGGGCCTGCGCAGCGGGGCGCCGATCACCCGGGGCGTGGTGCGCGAGAGCACCTCGGTGCTGACCTACGCGGCGGTGGTCAACATCCTGGCCGGGACGGTGCTGGAGACGCGGCTGGACACGCTGCTGGCCAACCCGTCCCTGCTGGTGCTCGTGCCGCCGTTCATCGCCAACTGCGGCTCGCTCGGCGGCATCCTGTCGTCGCGGCTGGGCAGCGACCTGCACCTGGGGCTGCTGCGCCCGCGCGCGTGGCCGGAGGCGCTGGCCGGCCTGGAGGCGTCGCTGGTCGTCCTGTTCAGCCTCACCGCCTTCAGCGGGGTCGGCCTCATCGCCCACGTCGGCGCGCGGGCCGCGGGCCTGGGCTCGCCCGGGGCCGCCGTCATGGTCGGGGTCGCGCTCGGCGCCGGGCTGCTCGCCCTGGCGCCACTGTTCACGGTCGCCTACTACTCGGCGACCGCGACCTATCGCTACGGGCTGGACCCCGATAACTTCGGGATACCGATCGTCACCGCGACGATGGACTTCGCTGGCGTGCTGTGCCTGGTCGCGGCCACCGCGCTGTTGGGAGTGACGTAGCGATGCGCCGCAACGTGAAGGAACTGCTCGTCGAGGCCAAGGATGCCTCTGAGCTGATGCTCGACCTGGCCTACGCGGCCGTCTTCTTCGACGACGACGACCTGGCCCGCGAGGTCATCCACCTCGAGGAGCGCATGGACGCCGCGGTCTACGACATGCGCGTCGTGTGCATGCTGGCGACCCGCTCGCCCGACGACGCCGAGCAGCTGGCGGGGATCCTGTCCCTGGCCAACGCGATGGAGGAGATCGCCGACGCGGCCGAGGACGTCGCCCGGGTCGTGCTGAAGGACGTCGGCGTGCCCGGCGAGCTGCGCGACGACCTGCGCCACGCCGAGGAGGTCCTCGCGCGCGTCAAGCTGCGGGAGGACAACCGCATGGCCAGCATGTCCCTGCGCGAGCTCGCGCTGCCCAGCGAGACGGGCATGTGGGTCATCGCCATCCGCCGCGACGTCGACTACGTCTACGGGCCCTCGGGCGACACCGTGCTGCAGGACGCCGACGTGCTGTTCCTGCGGGGCCCCACCGGGGGGATCGACCTGGTGCGGGAGCTCGCCGGCGGCGAGCCCTACCACCTGGCGCCGCCGGTGGAAAAGAAGCGCCTGTCCAACCTGGACCGCGCCGTCGACATGCTGATCGACCTGAAGGACGCCGCGGAGGTGGCCGTCGGGCTGGCCTACTCCGCCATCCTGTTCCGTGACCCCGGGCTGGTCGGCGAGGTCGCCGGCGTCGAGGACCGCTGCGACGACCTCTACAACGGCCTGCAGGGCTGGGTACTGCGCGCCGCGTCGGACCTGGAGGACGACGAGCTGGACGAGCTGCGCGGGTTGCTGCAGATCGGCAGCTCCTCCGAGCGCATCGCCGACGCCGCCCGGGAGATGACCCGGGTGGTGGAGAGCCAGGAGCGCCCGCACCCGGTCATCGCCGCCGCGCTGGCCGAGGCCGACGAGATCGTGACGGACGCCGTGGTCGGCGCGGGTGGGCGCGGCGAGGGGCGGACGCTGAGGGAGCTGTCCCTGGAGACCGAGACCGGCATGTACGTGCTCGCGCTGCAGCGGTCGGGCCGGTGGACCTACCGGCCCAGGGCCGGCCACGCGCTGCAGGCCGGCGACCGCCTGCTGGCCACCGGCCCGGAGGAGGGCGTGACGCTGCTGCGGTCGATCGCCGGCGATGCGCGCGCGAACGAGCCCATCGAGGCCTGAGGGGCCCCGGTCGGGGGAGATAATCCTCCCCGTAGTGGCTTGACGACGCCGAGCAAGCGTGGAAGTCTCCGGGCCACATGGGACTGGACCTCGGGATCCGGCCGGCCGACCTCGGAGGAACCGACGGGCGTGCGCTGGCCGACGTGCTGGTCGGCTTCACGCCGGCGCTGCTGACCGACCGCCCCGTGGACGACATCTCCCGGCATCTGTGCGAGGGCCTGTCCAGGCTGCTGCCGGTCGCCGGCGTGACGCTCATGGTGCCCGCCTCGGGCGGGCCGCGCACCCTCGCCGAGGACGGGGCGGGCGTGGCCCGGTGGCTGCACGCCGGCCTCGAGCAAAGCCCGGCCGACCGGGTGCTCGCGACCGGTGAGCCCCTACGGCTGCTGGACCTGGCCGGCGGCGGCCGGTGGTGTACGTACCGGGCCCGGGCGCGGTCGGCGGGCCTCGCCGGCGTCAGCGTCCTGCCGCTGATCCTGGCCGACGGGCGGACCGCGGCCGTGGAGCTGTACGAGACCGGCTCCCCGGCCCTGGACCAGGCGCACCTGGCCGTCGCGCACCTGCTGACCGACGTGGCCGCCGCCCACCTGCGCACCGCCGGCGAGGTGGACGATCTGCGACGCGCCGGCGAGCGCGGCTGGGGGCTGGCGCTGCACGACCCCGTCACGGGCCTGCCGAACCGCCTGCTGCTGATCGAGCGGGTGCGCCACGCGCTGGGCCGGGCGTCGCGCGAGGCGCTGCGGCCGGCGGTGCTGTTCTGCGACCTGGACGGCTTCAAGGCCGTCAACGACCGCTTCGGCCACGCCGCCGGGGACCGGTTCCTGAACGCGGTGGCCGACCGCCTCCTCGGGGTGCTGCGCCCGGGCGACACCCTGGCCCGGATGGGCGGGGACGAGTTCGTCGTCCTGTGCGAGGACGTCCGGACGGTCCCGGACGCCGTCGCGGTGGCGCGCCGGCTGCTGGACACCCTCGCGCCGCCGTTCGAGATCGACCACTGCCGCGCCGCCCTGTCGGCCAGCGTGGGCGTGGCCGTCAGGCACGAGGAGGCCGGCGAGGACGTCGACGGCCTGCTGCGCCGGGCCGACCTGGCCATGTACCGGGCGAAGCGTCGTGGGGGCGCCCGCTTGGCGCTGGCCCGCCGGAGCTTCAGCGTCGCCGCGCGACATCGCGGGCGAGCAGCACCACCACCGGCAGGACCGCCACCGCCAGCGCCAGTCGCAGCAGGCCCCCCACGGCGGTGACGACCAGGTAGGCGACGAGGAGCACGAGCGCGAGGAACAGCAGGCCGCCGCCCCGCCCCGCCCCCCCGGGCGGGATCACACCGGACACCGGTCGACGCGGGCGCGCATGCGCGAGATGCTACGCGCGGCGGTGTCCGGCAGCGGCTTGATCGGTCGACGGATACCCTGACAGGCGGACGTCACGACAGGAGCGCGCGGCGATGGGTCTGATGAGACGGCTGTCGATGGTCTTCCGGTCGAAGGCGAGCAGGGCCCTGGACAGGGCCGAGGACCCACGGGAGACCCTCGACTACTCCTACGAGCGCCAGCTCGACATGCTGCAGAAGGTCAAGCGAGGGGTGGCCGACGTCGCCACGTCCCGCAAGCGCGTCGAGCTGCAGATGCAGCAGCTGTCGCGCTCGCAGGAGAAGCTGGACGGCCAGGCGCGGCAGGCGGTGGCGGCCGGGCGGGAGGACCTGGCCCGGGAGGCGCTGACGCGCAAGGCGGCGATCGGCCAGCAGCTCTCCGGGCTGCAGGCCCAGCACGAGCAGCTGCAGGGCGAGGAGACCAAGCTCACCATGGCCACGCAGCGGCTGCAGTCCAAGGTCGACGCCTTCCGCACCCGCAAGGAGACGATCAAGGCGACCTACACGGCCGCGGAGGCCCAGACCCGCATCGGCGAGGCCGTGTCGGGCATCTCCGAGGAGATGGGCGACGTGGGCCTGGCCGTGGAGCGCGCGGAGAACAAGACCCTGGAGCTGCAGTCACGCGCCGGCGCCGTCGACGAGTTGATGGCCTCCGGCGCGCTGGACGACGTCACCGCGTCGAGCGACCCGATCCAGGCCGAGCTGGACCGGGTGACCGCCGACAACTCCGTGGACACCGAGCTGGCGCGCCTCAAGGGCGAGCTCGGCGCCGGCGAGGGGCGGTCGGCGATCGAGACGGGGGGCGAGGAGCGATGATCGTGCGCATCCTGGGAGAGGGGCAGTTCGACGTCCCCGACGCCGCCCTCGACGAGCTCAACGCGCTGGACGACGGGCTCGTGGACGCGGTCGAGACGGGCGACGTCGACCGCTTCTCGGTGGCCCTCGGCCAGCTGCTGGCCGGGGTCCGCGCCTCCGCCACGCCCCACCCGCCCGACGCGCTCGACCCGTCCGACCTGGTTCTGCCCGGGCCGGACACGACGCTCGACGAGGTCCGTGAGCTGCTCGGCGACGAGGGGCTCATCCCGGGCTGATCCACGCACCAACCCTGCCCGCCACGTCAACAGGAACCGTCATGGCACGCACCCGCTTCGCCCCCGACCGTGGTCTGTCGACCCGCATGCTCGTCACCATGTTCCTGCTGGGGCTGCTGTACGTCGCGTTCGTCGCCGTGCTGCTGGCCGTCGCCAGGTCGGCGGTCGTCGCCCTGCTCATCGCCGCCGGCTTCCTGGTCTTCCAGTACTTCGCGTCCGACCGCATCGCGCTGTTCGCCATGGGCGGCAGGGAGGTCGACGCGGGCCGTGCGCCCCAGCTGCACGCCATCATCGACCGGCTGTGTGCGCTCGCCGACATGCCCAAGCCCAGGGTCGCGGTCGCCGACGTCGACATGCCCAACGCGTTCGCCACCGGTCGCAACCCCTCGCACGCCGTCGTCTGCGTGACGACGGGCCTGATGCGACGCCTCGACGAGCCGGAGGTGGAGGCCGTCCTCGCCCACGAGCTGTCGCACGTCGCGCACCGCGACGTCGCGGTCATGACGATCGCGAGCTTCCTGGGCATCGCCGCGGGGCTGGTCACCCGCTTCGCCTTCTACTCGAGCATGTTCGGTGGCCGGAACCGCGAGGGCGGCGCACCGGTCGTCCTGGTCGTCATGCTCGTCTCGATCGTGGTCTACGCGATCAGCTTCCTGCTCACGCGGGCGCTGTCGCGCTACCGCGAGCTGTCGGCCGACCGGGCCGGGGCGATCCTCATCGGGCGCCCGTCGACGCTGGCCTCCGCGCTGACCAAGGTCAGCGGGCAGATGGCCCGCATCCCCAGCCGGGACCTGCGCCGGGCCGAGCCGCTCAACGCGTTCTTCTTCACGCCGGCCCTGTCGAAGGACTTCAGCCTGTCGTCGCTGTTCTCCACCCACCCGAGCCTGCCGCGACGGCTGGAGCAGCTGTCGCGCCTGGAGACCGAGCTCGGCCGCGCCTGAGCGTCCCGGGCGGAGCACGCCGTGGCGAGGTGGCTGGACGCGCTGCTCGGGCGCACGAGGCCCAGGCAGCCCGACCTCGACGCGCTGTTCTCGCTGCCCGGCGCCGCGGTGACCCTGGAGGCCGCGGCCAGCCTGCGCCCCACCGGAAAGGCCGGCGTGTGCTTCAAGCCCGCGTCGGGCCGAGCGTTCGAGCAGATCGGCGGCGAGCTGGACGAGCTGCTGGCCTTCGCGGCCCGGGAGTCGGGCAGCAGGCTGTCGACCAGCGACGACACCTACGGATACCGCTGGATCGTGGTCGACGACCCTGACACCGAGGACGTCGTCACCGCCGCCCACATGGTCAACACCACGCTGAAGGAGCGTGGCTTCGGGCCGCAGCTGCTGTGCTCGGTGTTCGGCTTCGCCCGACCCGAGGGCGCCGACCCGTGCCACCTGGTCTACCTGTACAAGCGGGGGACCTTCTACCCGTTCGCTCCGCGAGCCGGCGAGCGGCGTGACAACGAGCTGGAGCTGCGCGTGCGGGGGGCGGTGGACGACGAGCTTCCCGTCGAGGACGACCTGACGCGCTGGTTCCCCCTGTGGGGCGCTCCGGTCTAGCCGACCCGCCGCGTGACGGCGTCGCGGCTGCCCCCGGCGGGCTCCCCCGCACCCGCCCGGCGCAACCGGGTGCGCACGTGCCTGGTGGCGCGCGTCAGCGCGTCCCGCCAGACCCGGTCGAAGTACTCGTCCGAGCTG